>DASRJF010000150.1:0-13303 GCA_035649615.1 Planctomycetota bacterium
TCGGGGACGATCACGTCCAGGAACTCGTGAGGTTCCGGCGGGGCGAGGGTCGCGTCTCGCGCGAGCGCCTCTGCCGCTGCAGCTTCGTCAAGCTCATCGGGGCCGAGGGGTGGCCCGAAAACTAGAATCTGGAATCTGGAATCTGGAAGATGGAATGAAGATGGAATCTGGAATGGCGGATTCCTCAAACAAGAGCACCTAGGCACCCCGGATTCGGCTTTTCAGATGCCGCGGTCATGAAGACACGCTGCGCCGTTGCGATTCTTGCGCTCCTGCTGGCGGGCTGTCCTTCCAGTCCCGATCCGCAACACCCTCCCGAGATCGACCTTTCCAAGGCCCGGCAGCTCGAGGCTAAGGGTCGGACGCTCGACGCGATCGTGGAGTACGCGGGCCTCGTCGATGAGCTGGCCCAGTCGGGGCGGAACGACGCGCAGGCGCACGCGGCGTGGGCGAGGATCCTCGAATCGCTGCGGCGCCTCAAGGTCGGCGAGATCCTGTCCAAGGCTCCGGCGCATGAGCGGAAAAAATGCGCGTCCTTGGAAGCCTGGTGCCTGCCGGCCGGTCCCTCGTTCCTCGTCGCGGGCGCCGCGGGCCGATGGAACCAGGTCCTCAGCCTCGGCGCCGAGCCGGCGCTTCTTTCCGAAGCGGCCACGGCCATCGCGAAGATCCTGACCGAGAAGCTGGACGACCGGTCGCTCCGTCGGGGGCGCCTCGTGCCGGAAGGGGAGGTGTCCGAGCGACTGTACCGCCGGTTCCTGGCCGAGGCGGCGTCGGACTACATCCGGTACGCGCTGGCCCGCACTCCGCCCACGCTCCAGGGCGAGGTCGCCCGGGGCGTCGAGATGATTCGGCGGCTGGGCAGGGAATTCCGCGAGCTGGCCGCGCTCCCCGGGGTGCGCCCGGAAGTCTCCGCGCGGTGGGCCGAGCGAGCCACCGAGGCGGACGCCCTCGCCTTGACCTTGAAGTCCGATCGCGCCGGTGCGATTCCCATGTCGAACGACCTCCGGCAGGCGGTCGAGCTCGACACCAACGGACTCCTGCGGGCCGCCGTCGAGAATCACAACAAGGCGAACGACCTGCTGAGCCGCCGGGCGGCCGAGGAAGAGATCCTGGAACTGCTCGAGCGGTGCCAGCGTTATTTCGTGACGGCGCGGGAATGCCTCGTGGAGCCCTCGGCGCTGCAGAAGCGGACGCTCGATGTCATGCCGATCGCGGCGGACGCCCTCCGCGGCCTCGCCTTTGAAAAGTGATCGAAGAGGAGTGAAGCTCTCTCGGCCTCCGACTTAGCAGCCCGTCAAGCGGTTCCACATTCCCAATTCCGCATTCCCATTCCCCATTCCGCATTCCTCATTCCCCATTCCCATTCCACATTCCATCTTCCACATTCCATCTTCCTCCTAGTCAGTCCATCCGGCCCCACCCACCCGCAGGCGGCTGTGGAAAGTCGAAGGTCGCCAGGCCCGGCGGCAGGCCCGTGCCCGAGATGGCCGACGTCGTCGCGGTGGCCGTGATCGTCACCGTGGCGACATAGCTCGAGGGCAGGTTGGTCCTGAAGACCACGCCCTCGTTGTTGACGATGAACGCGACCCGTCCGCTCGTGGTCGTTCCCGGGAACGCCACGTAGCCGAAGCGGTCGGTGTTATGGCAGGCGCCCCAGAACGAGTTGGACGTCCCGTCGGTGTCGGCCTGGTACGCGGTAGATCCGCTCGAAGTGACCTCGTTGATCAGCCTGGCGTACCAGAATCCGGCCTTGGGCGCGAAAGCCGTGACCGCCTGCACGACGGGCACGTGCACGGTCGCCGCGTACCGGAGGCCCGCGCCCCCGAATTCCCCGTCGGCCCCGGCCACGGGACGGTCGACGAGGCGGATGGCGGCGCCGTAGGTGGGCGAGGAGGGCGCGCCCGATCCCTGTTGGGGCACGATCAGGCAGAGTCCGGCCACGTCCCCGGTCCAGAAGTCGACGATCCGGTTGCCGTCGCGGTCGTTCGCCCGGAAGTCGTGGTTCGCGGTGACGACGGTCTTGAGCGACGTCGAGGCGTTCCGCTCGTTCGCGGCGCGCTGCGCGGAGACGAGGCCCGGGATCGCGATGGCCGCGATCACCGCGATGATCGCGATCACGATGACCAGCTCGAGGATGGTGAAGCCCGATCGTGTCCGGCGCATGAAAAACCTCCCCGAGTCGCCGCTTCATGATAAAGAAAAACCCCCGGCCTTTCGGCCGGGGGTTTTCGAAATTCCGAAGGAGACGACTAGTCCATCTTCGAGCAACCGATGGAGGCGGGAGCCGCGGGGAACGTCCCCGTGGCGGCCGCGCCCAGGGTGAACTCCGGAGCGAGGTTCGCGCCGGTTGTCGTGCTCGACGATTCGCCCGCCGTGCCCGTGGCGCCCACGAACGTGGCCACATAGGCCGCCGGCAGGTTGTACTTCCAGATCGTGTTGTCCTCGTTCACGACGAACGCGAGCTTGCCCGAGTTCAGCGACGTCGGGAAGGCGATGAACCCGAAGCGGTCCGCGTCGTGGCACAGGTCGTAGAACTGGCCCGCGCCGTCCGTGTCGTTCAGGAGCGGGGTCGACACGCCGCCGGTCACTTCGTTGTGCAGGGCGCGGAAGGCATAGCCGGCCTTCGGCGAGCCGCTCACGATGGCGCCCGAGAACTGGACGTTGCCGTAGAGCGTCGAGATGGTCAGGCCGTCGGCGCCGGCCAGCGAGGGCTCGAGGAGCTTGATGTGGCTGCTCGCCGTGGCCGAGTCGGCGGGGGCCACGGTGCTGGAACCCGTGATGCCGATCATGCCGTACAGGGCATAGACGTCGGCGGTCCAGAAGTCCATGCTGCGGTTGCCGTCGCGGTCGTTGGACCGGAAGTCCGCCTCAGCCGTGGTGATGGTCTTGAGCGAGGTGCTGGCGTTGCGCTCGTTGGAGGAGCGCTGCGCGGCCAGGAGACCGGGGATCGCGATGGCCGCGATCACCGCGATGATCGCGATCACGATCATCAGTTCGATCAGCGTGAATCCCTTTTTCATGTTCGACTCCGTCCTTAAAAAAAGTGTTTCAATTCCTGGTAATGACCCTGATTCAGCAAGTGCCGTGCCATGACCATAATAAATGCACATCTAAAGCGTTACGCGTGAGTATCTTAGATTCGGCCATCTGGCCGCATTCCTGAAGGCCGCCCATGACAAAAATTGTCACCAAAAAGGATGACCCCCGGCCGCGAAGCCGGGGGTCTTGAAGGACCAAGAAACGGAGCCTTAGTCCATCTTCGAGCAGCCGATCGCGGCCGGAGCCGCGGGGAACGTCCCCGTGGTCGCCGCCCCCAGGGTGAACTCCGGAGCGAGGTTCGCGCCCGCCGTCGTGCTCGTCGAATCGGTCGAGGCGCCCGCCGTGCCGGTGAACGTGGCCACGTAGGCCGCGGGCAGGTTGTACTTCCAGATCGTGTTGTCCTCGTTCACGACGAAGGCCAGCTTGCCCGAGTTGAGCGAGGAGGGGAACGCGATGAACCCGAAACGGTCGACGTCGTGGCACAGGTCGTAGAACTGGCCCGCGCCGTCCGTGTCGTTCAGCAGCGGCGTCGACACGCCGCCCGTCACTTCGTTGTGCAGGGCGCGGAAGATGTAGCCGGCCTTCGGAGAGCCGTTCACGATGGCGGGGCCGAACTGGACGTTGCCATACAGGGTCTGCATCGTGAGGCCGTCCGCGCCGGCCAGAGAGGGCTCGAGGAGCTTGATGTGGTTGCTCGCCGTCGCCGAGTCGCCAGGGGCCACGGTGCTGGAGCCCTGGATGCCGATCAAACCGAACAGCGCATAGACGTCGGCCGTCCAGAAGTCCATGGTGCGGTTGCCGTCGCGGTCGTTGGACCGGAAGTCCGCCTCGGCCGTGGTGACGGTCTTCAGGGACGTGCTGGCGTTGCGCTCGTTGGAGGAGCGCTGCGCGGCCAGGAGTCCGGGGATCGCGATGGCCGCGATCACCGCGATGATCGCGATCACGATCATCAGTTCGATCAGCGTAAAGCCCTTTCTCATGACGCGCTCCGTTTCCTAAACGATTTCTTTATGGTTTGTCGGCGAAGGGTCCCCAGTGGACCGCTGCGGTAACAGCAAGGCTCATGCCATAAGGCATGGGTTGAACGTAAGGTGTTGCGGCCCAGCGACTCGGGCTCCCGGCCCCATCCTGGGCCACCCCCGAAAAGCCGGAAATGACAAATTTTGTCACCAAAACTGAAGCCGGATTCAGATAGCAGGCTTCTGATTCTAATCTTCACAAAGGGGCCTTCAGATGTCCGTTCCCAGCCCTTCGCCATCAGCGATCGGTCGTCCGAAGGCTGTCCGGGCTTGCAAGGAGGCTCAACCCTCTGATACAAGGCCGCCGTGGAAGACGCTTGGATTCTATCAGCAAAACGCACGCCCATCGGCAAGTTCCTCGGCGCCTTCGCGAAAACGCCCGTCGCCGACCTGGGAGCCGTCGCCGTCGCTTCCGCCGTGAAGGCCGCCGGCCTCCGGCCCGAGCAGGTCGACGAGCTGATCTTCGGCTGCGCCCGCCAGGCGGGGGCCGGACCCAACGTCGCCCGCCAGGTGGTCCGCAAGGCGGGACTCCCCGACGCCGTGCCCGCCTTCACCGTCAACAAGGCGTGCGCCTCCGGCCTCAAGTCGATCGCCCTCGCGCGCCAGGCCATCGCGCTCGGCGAGGCCGACCTCGTCGTCGCCGGCGGCGTCGAGAGCATGAGCCGCGTCCCGTTCCTGCTCGATCGCTTTCGCACCGGGCACCGCATGGGCCACGCGGAAGCCGTCGACGGCATGTACCGGGACGGATTCCTCTGCCCGCTCTGCGGAAAGCTCATGGGCGAAACCGCGGAAACCCTGGCCGAGAAATACTCCATCTCCCGGGAGGAGCAGGACCGCTACGCGGCCGAGAGCCAGAACCGCTGCGAGGCGGCCCGCAAGGCGGGGCGCTTCAAGGATGAAATCGCGCCGGCGCCCGGCCTTTCGGCCGACGGTTCGCCCCTCGTCCTCGACGCCGACGAGCATCCCCGCGACGGGGTGACGGCCGCGTCGCTCGCGAAACTGCCGCCCGTCTTCAAGGCGGGCGGGACCGTGCACGCCGGGAACTCGAGCGGCATCACCGACGGCGCCGCCGCCGTGGTCGTGGCCTCCACCCGGAAAATGAAGGAGCTCGGGGCGACACCGCTCGCGCGCATCGGGGACGTCGCGTCCGCCGGCGTCGATCCCGCGATCATGGGAATCGGTCCCGTCCCGGCGATCCGCAAGCTCGAGTCGCGGGGAGGATGGAAGCTCGACAAGTCCGATCTCATCGAACTCAACGAGGCCTTCGCGGCGCAGGTGCTCGCGTGCGATCGGGAACTGAAAATGGACCGCGCGCGGCTCAACGTCAACGGCGGGGCCATCGCCCTCGGTCATCCGATCGGGGCCACCGGCGCGCGGGTCGTCGTGACGCTGCTGCACGAAATGAAGCGTCGCGGGGCGCGCCAGGGACTGGCTACGCTCTGCGTCTCCGGCGGCCTGGGCATGGCCGTCCGTTTTGAATCCCCCTGAGGAGCCCCACATGGATTTCGAGAAGCTGCAGGAGCGGGTGGTCAAGCTTGAGAAGCACGCCAAGGGGCTGGCGAAGTCCGACGCCAACGCGATGAAGGCGTTCGCCGAGGGCGTGAAGAACATCCTGATGGACTTTCTCAAGGACCGGAAGGAGCCGGTGCGCCCGGGCCACCTCTTCCGGGACGCGGGAGCGAAGAACATCATCCCCGGGGACATGTCCGGGCTGGGCGACAATCTCCTCATCCGCTGGGGAGGGCGCGTCACGCCGAACGATCCCAAGTCGATCGCCGACGATGCCGTCCAGATGAAGGAGATCGCCGACAAGCTGCTGCCGGTGTTGAAGGCCTACAAGAAGGAAGACAATCCGGCTTCATGACCGTATTCGGTTTCGGCTCCGGCTTGGAGGCTCCGGCTTGGAGCTTGAAGCTTGAAGCTTTGAGCTTTAGACTGCCCCCCTCATGGCGATCTCCACCGTCGGCGTCGTCGGATGCGGTCTCATGGGCTCCGGCATCGCCCAGGTCTGCGCCCAGAAGGGTTACCGCACGATCGTGCGCGAAGTCAGCGACGAATTCCTGGCCCGCGGCCTGGGCCGGATCCGCGGGTTCCTCCAGGAAGGCGTCAAGCGGGGGAAGGTCGCGCCGGCCGACGCCGACAAGGCGCTCGCAAACCTCACGGGAACGACGGCCCTCTCCGACTTGAAAGACTGCGACCTCGTCATCGAGGCGGTCGTCGAGAACCTCGAGGAAAAGAGGAAGGTCTTCGCCGAGCTGGATCGCGCCTGCAAACCGCAGGCGATTCTCGCCAGCAACACCTCGAGCATCCTGATCACGGCCATCGCGGCCGCCACGAAGCGCGCCGACCGGATGCTGGGCATCCATTTCATGCAGCCGGTTCCGATCATGAAGCTGGTCGAGCTGGTCCGCCCCGACGCGACTTCGGAAGCGACCTACCGGGAGGCGCGCGCGTTCGTAGAGTCCTTGGGAAAGGTGACGATCACCGCGAAGGATACGCCGGGGTTCATCGTGAACCTCCTGCTCGTCCCGTATCTCTGCGACGCCGTCCGCGCGCTCGAGAAGGGGCTGGCGACCAAGGAAGACATCGACACGGGCATGGAGCTGGGCTGCGGGATGCCGATGGGGCCGATCAAGCTGGCCGATTTCGTCGGCCTCGACACGGCGCTCCACATCACGGAAGTCCTGCACGAGGGGCTCCGCGATCCCAAGTACGCGGCGCCCGAGATGCTCAAGCAGCTCGTCAAGGCGGGCCGCCTCGGACGCAAATCAGGGGCGGGTTTCTACGACTATGCTCCCAAGTAACCTCCTGCTCGCGGCGGTCCTGGTCGCGGTCGCGCAGGACGGGGACAAGCCGGCGGCCCCGACCGTCCGGGTCCGCCTCTCCGTCGACCTCCGCCTCAACCCCTCGAAGGCGATGCCGGTGCGGTTCACGATCGAGAACGCGACCGACGCCGAGATCGAAATCGACGAGCCCGCCGACTACCTCGACGGGCTCGAGATCCTGGACTCCGATGGAAAGGTGATCCGCGCCTTCGGCAAGGGATCCGCGAAGAAGCGAAGCGTCAAGATCGAGAAGGGCGGCTTCTTCGGCCGCGTGGTCGACATCCGGCCCGCGATCGCCGAGTCGAAGGCCGGCGAAGGGCTCGTGAAGCTGACGTGGCGGCACGGCGGCGCGGTCTCGAACACCGTGGAACCGTGGCTCGTCAAGGACTGGATCGCCACGCTGGACACGACGCTCGGGGAGATCCGGCTGGAGTTCCTCCCGGAGGCGGCGCCGCGGCACGTGCTGAACTTCCTCGACCTGGCCCGCACCGGCAAGTACGACGGGACGATCTTCCACCGCGTCATCCCGGGATTCATGGCCCAGGCGGGCCGCCTCAAGGAACCCGCGCCGTTCCGGCTCCAGTCGGAGTTCAACCCCTTCCCGCACGATGTCGGCACGCTCTCCATGGCCCGCACCGAGGCCCCGGACTCCGCGACGAGCGAGTTCTTCATCTGCTTCGCGAGGCTCGCGGGCCTGGACGGCCAGTACACGGTGTTCGGCCAGATGGTGGCGGGGGAGGCGGTGCTCCGGAAGATTGAAAAGGCGCCGACCGACCACTCCCCGTGCGCGAAATGCGGCAAGACCCTCGAACCGAAATCGACCGCCTGCTGCCGCGACGGTCACCATGAAGACCGGCCCAAGGTGGACATCGTGATCAAGAAGATGACCCTGTCTGAAAAAGAAACGAAATGAGGGAGCTCCCATGAATCGTGCATTGCTGGTCGCGGCGGTCCTGTTCGCCGCCGCGCAGGCCGTGAAGGTAAGCGAAGCGCATCCTTCGCGGCAGGACCCCGCGCCGTCGAACCTGAAACTGACCCTCACCGCGGACCGCGCGAAGGTCGCGCTGGGCGAGGAGATCCAGTTCGAAGTCCGCCTCGAGAACGCGGGGGACAAGGACGCCGAGGTCGCCGACCTCCAGTACGAAGAGCGGTCGCTCTCGCTCGCGGTGAGCGGCACGTTCAGCGGAACCGCGGAGCGCAAGCGGGACTTCGTCCTGGCCGTCTCGCGTCCGGAGCCGCAGGTGGCGGGACGCCTGCCGCTGCCGCGGATCGTCCTCGCGCCGAAGAAGTCCGTGAATCTCCTGCACCGGGTGCACGCGGTCGGGGTCGGGAAGTTCGATTTCACGGCGAAATACGCCGGCGGAACCGCGGAAGTGGCCTCGGCGGCCGTCAGCGTCCAGGTCGAGGCGACGAACCAGGGGAGCCGCCTCGCCGCCGTCGTGGAGATCGAGGACGCGGGGTCCTTCAAGTTCGTCCTCTCGCCCGAGGTCTCTCCGGTCAACGTGACCCACCTGGCGTCGCTGATCGCGCGCGGCTTCTACAACGACTCGCTCATCCACCGGATCGTGAAGAGCAACTGGATCCAGATGGGTTGCCCTTACGGGCTCGGCGTCGGGGGTCCCGGGTACGCCGTCAAGGCGGAATTGGACAAGGCGGTCCGGCACGAGCCGGGATCCGTCTCGATGTCGGGCTACGAGAAGAACGGCTACACCGGCTCGCAGTTCTTCATCTGCCTGGCGGCGCTCCCGTCGCTCGACGGCAAGTACACGCCGGTCGGCCGCGTGGACGCCGACGACCTGGGGAAGGTGATCGAACCGCTCTCGAAGCAGGACACTGACCGCAACACCGATGCCCCCAGGAAGCCGATCAAGATCAAGACGGTGACGCTGACGGTTGTGAAGTAGGCGAACGATTCGCGATTTGCGATTTGCGATTAGAGGTCGGACGGAGCACTGTGATCTATGTGAGGCTTCGCAGAGGAATCGGGCCCTTCGCCAATCATTTCTTCGAGGGATAGCGCTGTGGCTTTCGCGACGCTCAAGTTGGAGGAACGGGACCGGGTGGCTTTTGTCACCATCCAGCGTCCTGAAAAGCTCAACGCCCTCGACGCGACCGTCTTCACGGAGCTGGTGGCGGCTTTCGAGGGACTCCGCGATCGCCAGGACATCGGCGCGGTCATCCTGACGGGGGCCGGCGAGAAGGCGTTCATCGCCGGCGCGGACATCGCGGTCCTGGCGCAGTGCGATGCCGCGTCGGCCCGCGAGAACGCCCGCCGCGGCCAGGAGTTCACGCGCCTCCTTGAAAAGCTCGGGAAGCCCGTCATCGCCGCGATCAACGGCTTCGCGCTCGGCGGCGGCTGCGAGATCGCGATGGCCTGCACGATTCGCATCGCGGCGGAGCACGCGAAGCTGGGCCAGCCTGAAGTCAAACTCGGCCTCATCTGCGGATACGGCGGTTCCCAGCGGCTGCCCCGTCTCGTGGGGCGCGGCCGGGCGCTCGAACTGCTCCTCACGGGAGACCCGATCGATGCCGCGGAGGCGCACCGGATCGGCCTCGTGAACCGCGTGGTGAAGAAAGAGGAGTTGCTCGCGCAGGCCGAGGCCGTCGCGCGGAAGATCCTCGCCGCGGGCCCGATCGCGGTGAAGTACACGCTCGAGGCCGTGGACCGCGGCCTCGACCTTCCCCTGGACCCGGCGCTCATCCTCGAGGCGGACTACTTCGGCCGCTGCTTCGAGACGAAGGACATGCGCGAGGGCGCCCGCGCGTTCCTGGAAAAGCGCCCGGCGAAGTTCACCGGCGAGTAAGCGCTCAGGAATAAGGATCCAGGAGTCAGGTTCCGACAGCTGCCAGGAATCAGTAAGGAGCCGACAGGGCTCAGCCATCAGGATACGGGCTCCAGTCTCATAGAAATAAACGCGGGTTGCTGATAGCTTTCGCCAGAGGGCCGAGTTCTGAAAGCTGAATCCTTCCGACTGAAAGCTGTCAGCTGATGCCTTCTTCAGCTGAACCCCGAATCCTGATTCCTGAGCGCTAGAGGATGCAACCATGACTGACATCGTCATCATCAACGGCGCGCGCACCGCGTGGGCCGAGTACTCGGGCACTCCGGGGTTCGGCATGTTCAAGGACGTCTCGTGCGTCGACCTCGGCGTCGCGGCCGGGCGGGCCGCCCTCGAGAAGAGCGGCGCGAAGGCGGAGTGGATCGACCACGTCGTCTTCGGAAACGCGATGCAGACGAGCTCCGACGCCATCTACGGCGCGCGCCACGTCGGCCTCAAGTCCGGCTGCCGGATCGAGACGCCGGCGCTGACGATCAACCGGCTCTGCGGGTCGGGAATCGAGTCGGTCGCGCTCGCCGCGAGGTTCCTCGCGCTGGGCGAGTCGTCGTGGGTCCTCGCGGGCGGCATGGAGTCCATGAGCCAGGCCCCGCACATCATCCGCGGCCTGCGCGGGGAGACCGTCCGGTTCGGATCGGAAGTGAAGATCGAGGACTCGCTCTTCGTCAACCTGAAGGACGGGTTCTGCGGCCTGTTCATGGCGGAGACGGCGCAGAATTGCGCGAAGAAGTACGGGATCCAGCGCCAGGCGCAGGACGAGTACGCGCTCCGGAGCCACCGCGAGGGCGCGAAGGCGGTGAAGGACGGGCTCTTCAAGGAGGAGATCGTCCCCGTCGTGGTGAAGCGGCGGAAGGAGGAGATCCTCTTCGCGTCCGACGACCACATCAAGCCCGACACGACCCTCGAGAAGCTCGCGGCGCTGCCGCCGGCGTTCGGCCGGGACGGGACGGTGACGGCGGGCAACGCGAGCGGGATCGTCGACGGGGCGGCGGCCCTCGTCGTGACCACGGCGGAGGAGGCGGCCGCGAAGAAGCTCGCGCCGCTGGGAAAGATCGTGGGCTATGCGGCGGTCGGAGTTCCGCCCGAGCTGATGGGGATGGGCCCGGCGCCGGCGATCCGCACCGTGCTCCAGAAGGCCAAGATGAAGCTCACGGACATCGACCTCTTCGAAATCAACGAGGCCTTCTCGGGCCAGTATCTCGCGGTGGAGAAGGACCTCAAGCTCGACCGCGACAAGGTCAACGTCAACGGCGGGTCGATCGCGCTGGGCCACCCGCTCGCCGCGACGGGCACGCGCCTGATCCTCACCGCCCTGTACGAGCTGAAGCGCCGCCGGAAGAAGTTCGCCATCGCGTCGGCCTGCATCGGGGGCGGGCAGGGGATCGCGATGATCGTGGAGCTGCTTGGGTAGGAATCTAGAATCTAGAATCTGGAATCTGGAATTTAGAATCTGGAATCTGGAATCTGGACTCGCCTTGTGACCGATCTGCGGGCCCTGCCGAAAGTCGAACTCCACCGTCACCTCGAGGGGTCCGTCCGCTTCCTGACATTTCTCAGCATCGCGGCGAAGGCCGGCGTGCGCGGCGGTGACGTCCGGGTCCGAGACGGCGATCCCCGAACCCTCCGGTCGTTTCTCCGGAAGTTCGAGCCCTTTCACAACCTCTACCCGAACCGGGAGAGCATCGAGCGGGTCGCGCGCGAGGCGGCCCAGGATGCGGTCCGCGACGGGATCGTGCATCTCGAGCTGAGGTTCAGCCCCGTCCATTTCGCGCGCCGGATGAAGGCCGACCCCGTTGAAGTCGCCGGGTGGATCATCCGCGCCGCCCGCAAGGGCGCGGGCCGGATGACGATGAAGTTCATTGTCACGTTGGGCCGGCACCACTCGCCGCGCGAGAACGCACCTTCGGTCGACGCGGCGATCGAACATCGAGGAGACGTGGTGGCGCTGGACGTCGCGGGGCCCGAGCAACTGCCGCTGGCCCCCTTGGCGCCGCTTCTCAGGCGGGGCGCCCGGTTCGGGCTCGGGATCACCATTCACGCGGGAGAAGCGCGAGGGCCCGAGAGCGTGCGCGAAGCGATCGAGCTGGGCGCTACACGGATCGGACACGGTGTCCGGGCCGCGGGCGACTTGAGGCTCCTTGATGAGATCCGCCGCCGCGGGATCGCCTTCGAAATGTGCCTGACGAGCAACCATCAGACGGGCGCCGTCCGTAATTTCCTCAAGCACCCTCTGCCCCGGCTGCTCCGGTCCGGCCATCGCGTGACGCTCAATACGGACGATCCGAAAGTCTGCATGACGACCCTCGTCCACGAGTTCACCGAGGCGCGGCGCTTGGGAATCACCCCCTCGGAACTCGACTTGCTGACCGACAACGCCGTGGACGCGGCCTTTCTGACTCCCCACGAGCGGGAAAAGCTGAAGCAGCGTGTGGCCAAGGCGAGAAAAGTCAGCGGGTGAACTCGCCGATCGCCTTCACGAGCCGCTCGTTGGTCTTGCGGCGGCCGATCGTGACGCGGACACAACCGTCCAGCACCTTCGGCAACGCGCGCACGGCGATCCCCTTGGAGGCGAGGTGGCGCACGAGTTCCTCGAGGCGCGCACCGACCCGCACGAGCATGAAGTTCGCGTCCGTTGGATAGGGATGGAGTCCGAGCGCGGCAAGGTTTTCCGTCAGCCACGGTTTTTCCGCCTGCACGATCTCACGCGACTGGCGCACGTGGCCGTCGTCCGCCAGGGCCTCGATGGCAATCCGCTCGCTCAGCGCCCCGACGGAGAAGGGCATCTTGACCCGCGCGAGGCGTTCGATCACCTCGCGGCCCGCCGCCGCGTAGCCGACGCGCAATCCCGCCAGTCCATACGCCTTCGAAAAGGTCCGGAGCACGAGGAGATTCGGAATGTCGCGCACGCGCTTCAGGAAGTTCTGGCCGCCATACTCCGCGTACGCCTCGTCGATCACGACCATTCCGAGCGAGCGGCGTAACACCCGCTCCAACACGGCCGCCGGATGCGCGTTGCCGGTCGGATTGTTGGGCGAGGCGATGAACGTCAGCTTCCCGTCCGCTCGAAACACGGCGTCAGCGTCCAGGGAGAAATCGTCGAGCAAGGGGACCTCGGCCACGCGGGCGTCCTCGACGCGCGCGCAAAACGAGTAGAGCTCGAACGTCGGGACCGCCACCGCCACCGTCTCGCCGGGGTTGATGAACGCCCGGACCGCGACGTCGATCAACTCGTCCGCCCCGGCGCCCACGAGGATCTCGGCGGGGTCGAGGCCATGATGCGCCGCGATCGCCTTCCGAAGCTCGTCGTGCATCGGCGCGGGATAGAGCGAGAAATCGCCGGCCGCCTCCCGTTCCAGGACTCGCCGGATCGCGGGATTGGGGCCCAAGAGATTCGTGTTGGAGTCGAGACGGAGCAGGCCGCCCGCGGGCGGCGGCGCGGCCACGGAGGGCAGCCCTCGCGCGGATTTTCGACTCAGCGACTCAATGTCCATGTCGCTGCGCTCAAGTTCTGAGTTCAACGTGCAAGGTCCTGAGTTCGTCCAAGGTTCGTAGTCCCCAGTCCTGGAAGTTGAAAGCGCGGCTA
>DASRJF010000151.1:0-3330 GCA_035649615.1 Planctomycetota bacterium
GTCTCCTTGAACTCCTTGATGATCCGGAGAAACGCGGTCCGCGAGGCTTCGGCATCCCGGCCCAGGTTCTGCGCGGCCCCGACGAAGATCGCCGCCGCCTTGGCGGCCGGCACGGGCGACTTTTCCCGAATGGCGTCCAAGGTCGTGCGGCAGAGGTCCTTCCCGATCAGGTTGTCCGCATACCGGAGGCTGTTGGCGAGTCTCTCCATGACGGGAGCGTCGAGGTGATCCGCGACGAGCGTCTCCACCGCTTGGCGCGCCTCGGCCTTCTTCTGGGTGCGCTGGGCCAGCGCGAAGACCTCGATGAGGGCGTCGGCGGCCGCCGGCGTGCCTTTCGCCCGCTCGGCGAGCGCCTGGTATTTCCCGACGTATTCGGCGGCGGGATTCACGAGCTGCTGCCGTTCCTCGTTCGTCGTGGCCGCCCGCGCCTGCTTGTAGTATTCCTGCTCCAGCTTCAGGTACTCGGCGCGCAGCGCCTTCACTTCCTCGCGCAGGTCGGGCTTGGCGGCGGGGTCCTGGAATCCCGGCAGCAGGGCCAGGGCGAAGAGGGCTAGAGCGGTTTTCATGTGTCCCCCCATGGTCACCCCATAATTCTACGCTTCGCGCCCCAATTTCAACCCTGATTCAGTAGGATCTCCGTCATGTCTTCGATTTCCGGACTTCCGTTGACCGCGCCGTCGCCGGCGGGATGGGTTGAAGCGGCCTGTTCCGACCTCGACGCGCTCCTCGTGGATCACGCCTATTGCGAACTGAAGGCGGCCTCGACGGCGCTCTCGCTCGTGGTTCGCTTCGCGGAACGGCCGGCGCTCACGGAGGCGATGGCCGATCTCGCGCGCGAAGAGATGAAGCACTTCGACCGCGTGCACGCCCTCGTTCGCGGGCGCGGGAAGACGCTGACGCGCATCCAGGGCGACCGGTACGTGAAGCGCCTGCGCGCGCTGGGCGACGCGTCGCTGCTCGACTCCCTGGTGCGATCCGCGTTCATCGAGGCGCGCTCGTGCGAGCGGTTCCGCCTGCTCGCGGAGGCGCCGCTGCCGGCCGACCTGCGCGACTTCTACGCGGAACTCGCGCGCGCGGAAGACCGGCACCACGAGCTGTTTCTCGAGCTGGCGTCGGCCGAAGCGGGGGCGGAGCGGGTCCGGGATCGCGTCGCGGAGCTCGCGCCGCGCGAAGCCGAGATCGTCGCCTCCCTGCCGTTGGAGCCGAGAATCCACTGATGAGCGCCAAGGTCGTCGTTCTCGGCGGCGGCGCGGGCGGGACCGTCGCGGCGAATCACCTCGCGCGGTTCGGCGACGTCGAGGTCACCCTCGTCGACAACCACGGGAAGCACCTGTACCAGGCGATGCTCCTCTACCTGCCGTTCGTCGGCGGATCGCCGGAGGATTTCGAGGCGGACGAGCGGGAGCTCCTGGTCCCGCAGGTGAAGCTCCGGGTGGGCCGGGTGAGGCGAATCGATCCGGACCGGCGGATCGTCGGCCTCGAGGACGGCGACCTTCCCTACGACTGGCTCCTGATCGCGACGGGATCGCGGGTCTTCGACTCCGGGGTGCCGGGGTTCCGGGATCACGGGGATCACTTCCATTGCCCGCCCGCCGTCGAGCAGCTGCAGAAGAAGCTCGCGGAGTTCAGGGGAGGCCGCGTCGCGATCGGCTTCGCGAGCCATCCCTACAAGTGCCCGCCGACGCCGGTCGAGTTCTCGCTCCTGTTCGAGGAGTGGCTGAGACGCCGGGACCTTCGCGAGAAGACCGACCTGACCTACTTCGCGCCCGGGGACAGGATCCTGAACCGCCTCGAGATCGCCTCGGCGGCGCGCCCCTGGCTCCTGGAGAGGGGCTTCGCGATCCGCACGGGCTTCACGGCGGCGGCCGTCGAGAAGGACGTCGTGAAGTCGAAGGAGGGGGAGTCGATCGACTTCGACCTGCTGGTCATGGTGCCGCCCCATGCGGCGGCGCCGTTCCTCCGAAATTCTCCGCTGGCCGGGCCCCTCGGCTTTCTTCCGGCGGACCGCCACACGATGAAGGTGCGGGACCGCGTCTACGCCATCGGGGACACGACCGACCTTCCCGTCCCGAAGACCGCGGTGGCGGCGCAGGAACAGGCGCCCGCGGCGGCGCGCAACATCCTGGCGGAGATCGAGGGGCGCGAGCCCGCCGCCAAGTACGACGGCCACGTCCTGTGCTTCATGGAGACGGGCGACCGCGCCGCGGCCCGGATCGAATTCGACTACGACCACGCGCCGCGCCCCCTCGAGCGCACGCCGCTCCACCACCAGCACAAGTCGCTCGTGCACCAGTTCTACTTCAAGACGCTCCCGCTGAAGTGAAGATCAAGCGCCGGCCGGACGACTTCCAGGTCGAGGAGCTCACGCGCTTCGAGCCGTCGGCCGGGCCGTTCGCCCTCTACGCGATGACGAAGCGGTCGCTCGGCACCCCCGAGGCGATCGAGGCCATCGCCCGCCGCTGGAACCTGCCGCGCGAGTCCCTCTCGTTCGGGGGCCTGAAAGACCGGCACGCCCTGACGACCCAGCGGATCACCATCCGCGGAGGCCAGCGCCGGGGGCTGAAGCAGACGAACCTGGAGCTCGAGTACCTCGGCCAGGCCCCGAGGCCGTTCGGGCCGAAGGACATCGAGGGCAACCGGTTCCGGATCGTCCTGCGCGATTTTTCCGCCGACGGCGAGCGGAAGGCGCGGCGGGCGCTGGCGGATCTCGCGCGCGATCCGCTTCCGAACTACTACGACGACCAGCGGTTCGGATCGCTCGGCCCGTCGGGTGAATTCGTCGGCCGCGCGTGGTGCGAGCAGAAGTACGAGCGCGCGGTGTGGCTCGCGCTCGCCGAGGAGAACGAGCACGACCAGCCGGAGGATCGCGCGGAAAAGAAGATCCTCCGCGACACGTGGGGCGACTGGGCGGGATGCAAGGCGGCCTTGGCGCGCTCCCATCGACGGAGCCTCGTGACCTTCCTCGCCGACCGGCCCGGCGACTTCAAGGGGGCGCTGGCCCGCACCCACGCCGATCTGCGCGGACTTTACCTGTCCGCGTTCCAGAGTTTCCTGTGGAACCGCGTCCTCTCGGGGCTGATCCGGGAGCAATGCCGCGACACGTTCCCCGTCGACCTCAAGTCGGGTCGCGTGCTGTTCTTCCGGTCGCTCGACGACGCGGCACGGAACTCCCTTTCCGAGGTCATCCCGCTTCCCTCGGCGCGCGCGCGGTTCACCGGCGAAGCGATGCGCGCCCGGGTGGAGGCGTCGCTGAAGGAGATCGGCCTCGACCTGAAATCGATCCGGATCCGCCACCCGCGCGAGAACTTCTTTTCGCGGGGGGAGCGCTCC
>DASRJF010000152.1:0-3285 GCA_035649615.1 Planctomycetota bacterium
CTCGGGCGCGGCGACTTCGAAGTCATCCCCAAGAAGCTCCTCATGCACTTCCGCGACGTGTACGACGATCTCTATCGCGCGGCCGAGATGACGGACCTTCTCCGCGACATCGCCCATTCGGCGGTGGAGACCCACCTGAACCTGGTCGCGAACCGGACGAACGAGATCATGAAGGTCCTCACCATCATCACCTGCATCATCCTGCCGATGACTTTGATCACGGGTTGGTACGGGATGAACTTCCGCAATCTCGCGGCCTTGGACTGGGGCCGCCCGGAACTGTTCGTGCTCGTTCTGTTTGCAATCGTCACGGCGGGGTTCGCGTGGTTCCTGAAACGCAAACGCTGGGTTTAGCTCTCAGCCGTCAGCCAGGACAACGAACGGATCACCTGAACGCTGACCGCTGAAAGCTTCTGACGCTGAATTCTGATCCCTGTGCCCTGAGCGCTATCCCAAGGCTCCCCCACACACCCACCCTGTCGCCCACGCCCACTGGAAATTGAATCCGCCGATGCGGCCGTCCACGTCCAGGATTTCACCGACCAGATGAAGCCCCGGGCACTTTCGCGACTCGAGGGTTCGCGGATCCACCTCGTCGAGCGGCACGCCTCCCGCCGTGACTTCCGCGTAGTTGTAGCCCCGGTCTCCCGAGACCGCGAGCGGCAGGTGGGTGATCGACTCCACGATCCGGCGCCGGTCCTCGCGCGGCAGGTGCGCCATGCGGACGGCCGGATCGGGGGCCAGGCGATCCGCCAGCCGCGCCGGCAGGCGCGTGGCCAGGATCGTGGAGAGCGCCGCGGTGGGGCGATCGGCCGCGCCCGCTCGCAGCCAGGCGTCGATCGACTCCGGCGTCTCACCCGGGAGCAGCGACACGTGGACCTCCACCGCGCGCCCTTCCAGCCGCGCCCTCAGCCAGATCCGCGACGCGTCGAGCACCGCCGGCCCGCTCACCCCGAAATGAGTCCAGAGCAGCGCGCCCCGGATCCGCTCGGGCTTGGAGCCTTCGACGCGTACGGAGATTTCAACATCGAGGGAAATCCCTGCGAGGTCGGCGTGGAACCCGCGCTCCACGAGAAGCGGAACGAGCGCGGGCGTCGTCGGCACGATCGTGTGACCCAGCGACTGCGCGATCCGGTAACCGAGTCCGTCGCTCCCCGTCTTCGGAATCGACAATCCCCCCGTGGCGAGGACGACGCGCCGCGCGGGGATCACGCCCTCCTCCGTGACCACCTCGAAGCCCGGCCGGATTTCCGTCACCCGTCTCCCGGCCAGGAGCCGCACGCCGCGCCGATCCGACTCGGCCAGGAGCGCGTCGAGCACGGTCCGCGCCTGGTTGGAATCCGGGAAGAGCTTGCCGCCGGGCTCCTCGTGGAGCGGGACGCCGATCTCGCGGAAGAACGCCGCGGCGCGCGCGGCGTCGAACTCGCGCAGGATGCGGCGCACGACGGCCCGGCTCCCGCCCTGGAAGTCCTCCGCTTCGACGATCGTGTTCGTGACATTGCAGCGACCGCCGCCGCTGACGAGGATCTTGGCGCCCGGCTTCTTCGCGCCGTCGAGGAGCACGACGGGCACGTCGGGATGTCGCCGCCGGGCGAAGATCGCGGCGGCCAGCCCCGCGGCTCCCGCGCCCACGATGACGACGTCGCGCGACATGACTTAGCGCCGCCCGAGCCAGAAATTGAGGCCCAGCCAGAGGCTCCTTGAAGGCTGGAAGAATCCGACCGCGACGCCGACCGCCACGGCCGAGGCCACGACGATTCCCGTCGCGATCCGGTCCGCCAGGGCGAACGGCAATCCGGTCGCGAGCGCGGAGAGCGCGGTCACGCCGTAGTTGATGTAGATGGCGCCGAGGTAATAGCCGCCCTCGGGGCGGCAGTTGAGGCCGCACGCGGCGCACTTCTCCTTCACGCCCAGGAGGCCGAAGAAGAGCTTGTCTCCCCCGCACGACGGGCACCGGAGGCGGAGGCTCCGGCGCATCACCTCGCCGATCGTCAGGGTCTCGCTCATGGCCTCATCGCGTCAGGAGGATGAAGTGCTCGCGACGGTCGGGGCCGCGCGCCTGCGACGCCGAGGCGCGCACCGTGAACCCGGGCATCCGCCTCATCAGCTCGTCGGTGCGCACGACCTTGCCCCCGACCGTCCCGTCGCCGATCAGGAGGAGCATGCGACCGTTGGCTCCCAGCGGGATGCGCCTCAGCACCTTCTCCAGGTCCGCGGCATAGTCGTCCGGGCTCCGCTTCGCGCCGATCTCGTGCCGGTCCGCGAACGTCCCGTCGTCGTCGAACAGCGGAAACCGCAGCCGGTGATGACGCGAGTAGTCGTACACGCCCGGGTACGGGGGCGACGTCAGCACGAGATCGACATTCGAGCCGAGGACGACCGTCCGCGCGTCCGCGAGTTTGAGGTCGGGCTCGACGAACGCCACCTTGCGCTTGTGGAGATCGGACGACAACCGCAGGAGCATGCCGGTCAGCTCGACGGCGCGCTCGCGGAAGAACCGGAACGCGGTCCCGGGCTTCCAGGTGCGGTAGGCGCGGTCCGGCACGGGCATGCTGTCCGACGCCTGGCGCGACAATTTCACGACGATCGACGACAAGACCACGAGCAGCATGCGGCGGAGCCCCGGGTCGTCGACGGCGCCCGCGTGGTCGCCGAGGAGGACGACTTCCTTCAACGTGTGCGGCGTGAACCAGGAACCGAGGCGTTCCGCCCACGCCGGGAGCGAGAGCTCGCGGTGCGCCGCCTTGGCCGCGGCCGACGCGACGCGCCCGCCCTCGCGCTCCACGGCCCGGCACGCCTCGGGAGGCCGCACCCGGGTGCGCGCCCAGGCAACTTCGATGGCGACTTTCGATACGTCGACGCCCGTGAAGGGACGCCCCGCGCGGACCGCCTCGACCGCCACGGTTCCCGAACCCACGAACGGATCGAGAATGCGCGCGGCCGGGAAGGCCTCGATCGCGAGCCGCGCCGTCCCGGGATGCATGCGGGCCGGCCAGGGATGGAATCCGTGCGTGAAGGGAAGCGGCGCCTCGGGGTCGACGTCGAGGCACCGGGCGAGGACGGCCGAGATCCCGGGATCGCCCGACCGCGCGACCGGCCCGCCGGCGGCCGACAGGCTCCGGCGGTCTCCGCGCCCCGCCCGGGGTGATATCATCTTGATGTACTATGCTATCATCTTGATAGTCAGGAGAACGCCCATGGCCCACGAGCCCGGGTGGGCGCCCGCGGCGCCCCGCAAGTCGGTCCTGCTCCGCCTGCCGCCGCCGGTCCACAAGGCGCTGGCGC
>DASRJF010000153.1:0-3338 GCA_035649615.1 Planctomycetota bacterium
CATGCCATAATTGGCTTCAACCCATGTTTAAGCCGTTCCAAACGACGATCTGGACGTCCATCCGGCAGGCCCGCGACGGGAAGTCCACGGCCATCGGCGACTTCGTGGGCAAGTACCGGGACCCCGTCCTCTCGTACATGCGCCGCCAGGGGTTCTCCGAGGAGGACGCGGAGGATCTCTGCCAGGAGGTGTTCGTCACCATCCTGAAGGACGACCTGCTCGCGCGCGCGGAGCGGGAGCGCGGGCGGTTCCGCAGCTTCCTCCTCGGCGTCACGCGCAACGTCGTCCGCAACGCGAGGCGCGTGCGGAATGCCGAGAAGCGCGGCGGAGGAGCGAACCCCGTCTCCCTCGACCAGCCCGCCGGCGAGGCGGGGACGCTGGGGGATTTCGTGGGAACGGAACCGCCGGACGAGCCGTTCGACCGGGACTGGATCCGCCACATGGTCTCCCTATCCCTGGAAGCCTTGGAGCGGCTCCACCCGCGCCCCCACCAGGTCCTGAAGATGCACCTCGAACAGCATCTCCCGTATGCGGAGATCGCCCGGGCCCTCGGCCTGGAGGCCAAGCAGGTCGACAACCTGATCCAGCAGGCCCGCGCGAGGCTGGGGGAGCTCCTTCGGGCGGAGGTGACCGCCTACTGCGGGAGCCGCGAGGAGTACGAGGACGAGATCGCGTGCCTGAAGCGGTACATGGCGCCCCGGCAGGCGCGGGTGGAGCCGTCGTGAAACCCGAGGATCTCATCCAGAAAGGGATGCTCCGGGACACGGACCTGGAGGGCGGCCCGCCGGCGATGGAGGAGCCGAAGCTCGGGGCGTTCGGCCGGTACATCCTGCTCGAAGAGCTGGGGCGCGGCGGCGCGGCCAACGTCTACCGGGCGCTCGATCCGCTGCTGAACCGGGAGGTGGCGCTGAAGCGTCTCCGGTTCGGCGACCCGGAGATGGAGGCGCGCTTCCTCCGCGAGGCGGAGCTCCTCGCCAAGCTCTCCCACTCCGGGGTCATGCCGGTCTTCGACTTCGGCCGCGAGGGCGATTCGCACTACTACACGATGCCCCTGGCGCCGGGCCTGTCGCTCGACCGCTGGCTCGCCGTGGCGCGGCCGCCCGCGCGCGAAGCGGCCCAGATCATCAAGCTCGCGGCGGAGGCGCTGGCGCACGCCCACGATCGCGGGATCCTGCATCGCGACATCAAGTCCGCGAACATCCTGATCTCGCAGGAGGGAAACCCCGTCCTGGGGGATTTCGGGCTGGGACGGATCGAATCCGCCGAAGCGGCCGATGAGGCGCGGGTGACCAAGTCGGGCGAGATCATGGGCACGCCGGGGTACATGGCGCCGGAGCTCGCGTGGGGGGACCTCAAGAAGGTGGACGCGCGCACCGACGTCTACGGCCTGGGCGCGACGCTCTACGAGGCCATGACGGGCCAGCCGCCGTTCGTCGGGAACACGTCCATGGAAGTCCTGCAGCGGGTGATCCGCGAGGAACCCAAGCGGCCGCGGAAGTTCGCGCCGAAAGTGCCGGCCGATCTCGAGGTCATCTGCCTGAAGGCGCTCGAGAAGGAACCGGACCGGAGGTACGCGTCGGCGCGCGACCTGGCGGACGACCTGGGGCGGTTCCTGGCGGGCGAGCCCATCCGCGCGCGCCGCTCGAGTCCGGTCTACCGCCTGCGCCGCTTCGTGTCGCGGCACCGCGCCGTCACGGCCGTCTCGGTGGCGGGCCTGGCGGTCGCGGCCGGGATCGGACTGTTCGCGCTCTTCCTCGCGGTGGACACCGGCGCGCGGAGGCGGCGGGTCACCGACCACCTCGAGCTGGCGGCGCGGCATGCCGCCGCGATCAACGATCTGCTCCACACGCAGCCCGAGTCGGATCCCGACGTCGAGCGGCAGGCGAAGCTCGCGTTCGAAGAGATCGACAAGGCCATGGCGATCGAACCCGACAACGCGGACGCGCACTTCCTGAGGGGGCGCGTCCATTCGCTCCGGTTCGAGAAGGACGAGGCGCGACGCAGCTACGAGCTGGCGATCCAGAAGGGCCCGGTGGCCCGGGCCTACCTGGAACGGGCGCTCCTCGATTGCCAGGACCTGGTCGTTCTTCGGGCCGCCGGGACCAGGGCGTCGTCGGCTCGAACCGAGGAGCTGAGGGCGGGCGTGCACCGCGACCTGACGGACTTCATGGCCCTCATGTCCGATCCCCCCGAGCTCGAATTCGCCAAGGCGCTCCTGGAATTCTCCAAGCTCGACACCGCGGGATTCACAGCGGCCGTCCTGAGCTTGGATGCCTACGCCCAGCATGCCCGGGACTGGCGCGCCTACTTCTGGAAAGGATTCGCGGAATTGGAACTCGATCAATTCGGACCGGCGCGGGATTCCCTCAAGATGGCGCGGGACTCCCGACCCCGCTGCCGCGCTTCTGCGCTGATCCTGGATCGGCTGGGGCTGGCCTATTTCAACCTGGACCAGCCCGAGGAAGCGGAGCGTCAATTCAGGCAGGCCTCGGAATTGGATCCGAACTTGCCGCATCCCAAGACAAACTTGGCCAGCGTCTTCCTGGAGCAGGAGAACTTCGAAGAAGCCATCCGGTGGAGCGAGGAAGCCCTCACGTTGAGCCCGACTTCAGCGAACGCGCATGCGATCCGCGGCCAGGCGTACGTCATGAAGCATATGAAGGTCAAGATGGGTGCCGACCAGGGCCGGAAGCTGCTCCGGGCGGCCAAGGAAAGCCTGGAAGCGGCGTTATCGGCGTACCCGGCGGAGTCGGACCAGGGCCGGGACCTCAAGATTGACTTGGACTACGTCCTTCGCTTCCTCAATTACTGATCGGCGCCTCAGCACATCGTCCCGACGGCGAAGGTAAACCACAGGCGCGCCCTTCTCCTCCTCGCGGGGTTGTCCGCGGCGACGACGACGACATAGTCCACGGGAGGAGGGTGAGGCGTGGCGGTGCCCGGGTGCGGCACCGTCGTGGTCGTCGTGCCAAAGACGGGATTGGCTTGGGAATCGACTCCGGAGACCGTTACCCGGATTGTCAGGGTCGCCGGGGGCGTTCCTTCCCCGCAATACCCTCCCACCCCGTCGTAGACGAGGATGTCCGGCATGGCGGTTCCGCCGTAGGGCAGGTCCAGGTTGATGAACGGGACGCAGGCCGCATAGCTTCCGTTCTCTACGACCGAGAACTCCAGGAGACCGCTCCACACGTTGCAATCGACGTCGTTCTCGTCCGGGATCGGCGGCGGTTCGCCGGGATGGGGAGTCTCGTACTCGACCTTCGTCAGAACGGCCCTGAGAAGCGCGTCGATCATGGTGTGGGTCCCCTGGTTTTATCGGTGTCTGCGGCTTGCTTTCG
>DASRJF010000154.1:0-8584 GCA_035649615.1 Planctomycetota bacterium
GGGCCTGCGCCACGCCGAGCGCCACGACTCCGGTGAGCTCCTTCCCCGGCAGGATTCCCGTGGACCGGAAAATCTCGAGCTCTCCCGTGTCGGGGAAGAGGACCTTGGGAACGAGCCCCTGGTAGATCCAGGCGATCGCGATGGCAAGACGCGCGACGACGTGGATGTCATTCATGCGCCGTCCTCCATCCCCGCGCCGCGAGCAGGCCGCAGGTCGCGAATCCGATTCCGTTCAGGATCCCGTGCGACCACGCCATCGCGGGGATCTCCACCATCACCCGCCCGCGGAACTCGCCGGTCGAGTAAAGCCCGGCCAGCGTCATCCCCCAGAGGATCGAGAACGCCGCGATCCCGAGGAGCGCCCGCGTCCCGCCGCGGGGCTCGTCCACGGCCATCCGGACGAGCCGCGACGCGAAGAGGATGAGGCCCGAGACGATGACCAGCACCGCGAAGAGCTTCAGGATCGGGATCCGCAGCGTGAAGCCGGCCGCGAGGAGCGGCGACCCGAGCACCACGGCCGCGCCCGCGAAAATGATCGACCGGTGAGGTCCGGCCTTCCGTCCGGCGAGACCGATGAGGAGCGGCGCCGCGAACCCCGTGTAGTGGAAGTGGACCGCGGTGAGGAGGACGATCGGCTCCCCGAAGCCCGCCGGCTTCATCCCCGCGCGCGACATCACGAGGCCCGCCCCGCCCACCGCGACCAGGACGAGCGCCGCGTCGATGCACGTCTCCACGGCGTCGAACCCGCCCCGGCGGAAGAACCGCGCCGCTCCCCAGATTGCGAGCGCGCCGCAGAAGAGCGCCCAGGGCGCCGCGAGGAGAGCCGCGCGCGGCCCCGGGGCGAAAGCGAACGAGGCCGTCGCGAACATCGCCGCGCTGAATTGCAGCGGACGGATGTAGGAGTCGAGGCGGCCCCGGGGCACGAGTTCGAGCCCCAGCGGCACGACGACGAGCGGCGCCCAAAGGCAGAGCGACTCGATCGCGCCGAGCTTGAAGAAGATCGTCGAGGCCAGCCAGACGACGGCGCCGGGAATCGCGCGATTCACGTTCATGATCCGCCTCCGTGCCGGAGCAGGACCCCGATGTAGGTTCCGGCGAGCGCCCCGAAGAGCGCGAGGAGCAGCGCGTGGCCCGCGACGAAGGCGCGGCCGCGGGGCCAGCCGGAGTGGCCGAAGTAGAAGAGGTCCACCAGGATCCGGACGGTCCAGTAGATCGCGATGAACGCGGCCAGCGCGAGCGCCGCCCGGTCGCCGCGAATGAGCTCCTCGTGGAGGACGAGCGTCAGGACGCCGAACGCGAGGATCGTCAGGACCGTGAAGCCGCCGTACGTCCACATCAGCTTCCGGTTGAGCGGGGTCAGCTTCGCGAGGTCGTCGCGCCACCCGAGCCGCGAGGGCACCTGCGCGCTCGCGACGAGGATCACGAAATGGCCCGCGCCCGCGAGCCACAGGGCCAGGTCGATCATCGCAGGCCTCCGATCGCGGCCAGACCGAGCACGCCGCCCATGAACGTCACCATCCCGATCAGGAGCAGGTCGATCGCTCGGTTCTTCCGGCGCAGTTCGCGATCGTAGAAGAAGAGCTGGATCGGGATCCGCGCGAGCCAGAAGACCGAGATTCCCGCCGCGAGAGCGCGGCCGAGGCCGCGGCCCGACGCGAGCTCGTCCGGGTAGAAGAAGCAGAGCCCCGCGAATCCGACCAGCACGGCCACGATGTACGCGTGGTGCACGATCGCCATCTGCCGCACCATCGGCGAGACCTTCTCGAGGTTCGCGCGGAGATCGATGCGCGCCGGGAGGAAGAAGTTCATTCCCGCGAGCGCGAGATGCACGACGCCGGCCGCCGCCAGCAGCGTATTCATGCGCCGATCGCCTCCATGAAGGGGAGGAACACGTTCCGCACGAAGGGCGGATGGAAAAGCCAGTAGGCCGGGCCGGCCGCGACGACGATCGCGACAATCCGGCTCGAGATCCGGAGTTTCTTCTCCAGGAGCACGCCCGCCCCCTGCAGGAGGAAGTACGCCGTCGGGAGTCCGTACCCCGCGCCCGCGGGCACGGAGATGACGAGGTCGTGCACGAGACCCGACGCGACGAAGACCGCGAGCGCGGCGCCCGACGGTCCGAGGCGCGGGCTGAGCGGCGCGTAGATCAACTCGTGCGCGATGTCGCGGAAGCCCAGATTCCAGCGCTTTCCCCACAGCTCGCCCAGCGAGCCGGAGAGGACCGGCGCGCGCATGATGGGTTCGGCCTGCGCGCCCGCCCGCCGCCACGCGAGCGACGCGAGGTGGACCGTTCCGAAGTGGAGGATGAAGATCATCCCCACGAGGCCGATCCATCCCTTGAGAAGGGGGGCGGACGCCCGGGGAGCCACGATCCAGACGAGCGCCACGCCCAGGACGGACTTCGCGGCGGCGAAGATCCACTCCGGGGCGGGCGGCGGCGCGGGGCGCAGGCTCCGGTCGAGGAACGCCTTCGCGTTCATGCCGGGCCACAGGAGCAGGTAGGCCGCGTCGCGGCCGCCGAACGCGCCTCCGCGGTTCCGGGTCCACGTGAAGGCCTTGCACGCCGCGAAGATCGCGGCCGCCAGGCCCCACATCCACGCCCATCTCGGGATTTCGTTCATTTCAGTCTCGACCGAAACCCAGGTCGCCAAAAAAAGCGCCTACAGCCGCGCCTTCAGGAACTTCCAGAACCCGCCGCCGGAGCGGCCGATCTTCTCGAGCGTGTCCGGCGAGAACCCCTTGAGCTTCTCGAACCAGGCCGCCGCCGCCGTGAAGAAGTCGAGCATCTCCTTGATGCGCGTCTCGGTGTACCGGTCGGTCGCGCCGGGCTTCTTGAGCTCCTCGGCCGCCTCCTTGAGCATCGCGAGCGTGGGATCCATCTCGCGCCGCTTCCGCTCCTCGAGGACGCGGAAGAACATCCCCCACACGTCCTTGGGGCATTCGTAGTGGACGCGCCGGTCGCCGAAGATCCGGACGCCCTTGACGAGGCCCCACGAGAGGAGCTCCTTGAGGCTCACGCTCACGTGCGACCGCGTCGCGGAGATCGTCGCGCAGATCTCCTCCGCATGGAGGGGCCGCTGGGCGAGGTAGAGGAGCGCGTGGACCTGCGCCACGGTGCGGTTGATCCCCCAGCGCGTGCCCATCTCTCCCCAGTGGAGGATGAACCGCTCCTGCACCGAGCTCAGCCGGATCTTCTTGGTTTCAGTCATTTCTGTCTAAACAGAAACTACAGAAATGGGCACCGCGAGTCAACGGGATTCACTTCTAGGAACGGGAGAAACCCTCGAGGAGAATGGACAGGAAGTAGAGGGCGAGGACGATCAGGGGGAGGGTGACGATCCAGAGCCGAAGCGTCCGGACGTCACCTCGGATGGCGGCGAGGTCGTCTTCGATCTTGTGGGGGGCGCACCGCCCGTCGGCGACGGCGCGCCGCAGTGCGGGCAGGTCTGCGCCTCGGAAGACACCTGCCCGTGGCACTCCCGGCACGAGGCCATCATGGCGTGGATCATAGTCCGTGACTTGGCCACTCCGCAGGGTTAAATAACTTCATGACCCGGCTGGGGCTCGCCCTCGCGCTGCTCGCCTTCCTCCCCCAGGAAACGCCGCCGGCCGTCGACGCCTGGGGCGACCCCCTTCCCGCCGGCGCGATCGCCCGACTTGGTTCGAAACGGTTCCAGCAGGGCGACCAGATTACCGACCTGTCCTATTCCGCCGACGGAAAGAAGATCTTCACGTCGAGCTGGAAGTCGATCCGCACGTGGGACGCCGCCGATGGCCGCCTCCTCAACCGAATCTTGGGAGGTGGGGGCGACCTGGAGGTGATGGCGGTGACACCCGACGGTCGGACGATCTGCTCCACGGGATGCAATATCCTCGAAGTCCGAGTCTGGGATGCCGAGACCGGCCGGCGCAAGTTCCTCCTGAAGCCGTTCGGTGACTCCCCGAATTTCACGGGAGGCGGCAACGCCTCGCTGGCGATCAGCGACGATGGCCGGCGCCTCGCCTCCCTGATTCGGGACGGAGCGCTCCGCGTTTGGGACCTCCAGAAAGGCCGCGAGATCTTCAAGAAGGTCTCGGTGGGCGGCGACCCGATCAACTACTCCGCGGGCGTCGCGATCAGCCCGGACGGCGGGCGGGTGGCCGTCGCCTCCGGCAAGAACACCGTCGTCCTGTCGGTCGAGACCGGCCAGGTAGTCCTCAAGATCGAGAAGGCGGGATACGGGAGGGCGACCTTCTCGCGCGATGGGAATAGGATCGCCTGCGCTTCCCAGGAACGCGCCGGCATCATGATCTGGGACATCGCCGGGGCGAAGGAATTGAGTTTCGTCGAAGCGCGCGCAGGATGGGGCCGGACGTTCGCCTGGTCCCCGGACGAAACCACGCTGGCCTGGGCGGAATACCCCAGCGGATTGCGCATCGCGGACGTGAAGTCGGGCGCGGTGCGTCACCACGTGCCCGGCGTCGTCGCCACCACCTTCGACTTCTCCCCGGACAGCCGCACGCTCGCCGTGGGATTCCAGAGCGCGGTCCTCCTCTATGATCCCGCGACCGGTCGCGAGAAGCTGGACCGGCCGCGGCACGGCGCCTTCCCCGGCACCATTCCGTGGGATTATTCCCCCGACGGCCGGATGATCGCGGCCGGCGGACTCTTCCCCGCGATCCGCTTCTGGGATCCCCTCACCGGAAAAGAGCTCTTCCGGATCGAATCGCCGGGGAAGAAACTCGCCCTCGGCTTCTCCAAGGACGGACGAGTCCTGACGACCTTCGAAGTCGAATGGGCCCAGTCGGCGACGGCCCGCCGGTTTGACCTTGTCACCGGCCGCGCGATCGCCACGCGCTCCCACGATCCCAAGTCCGGCTACTCCTCCTACAAGATCTCGCCGGGAGGCCGATTCCTGGTGGCCGCGAAGCACAGCTCCGTGGCGCTCATCGATCCCTTCACGACGGAAGTCTTCCGGGAGTTTGCCTCCGGAGGCTGGTCGATGGGATGGGCGATTTCGGCGGACGGAAGCCGCCTCGCCCTCGGAGGGCGGACGCTGAAGATTGTCGAGACGGAGAACTGGAAGGAGCTCTGGAGCGAGGCCGCGACCGGGACTTCCACCTTCGAACGCGTGGCCTTCACGCCCGACGGGTGCGAGATCGCGGTCGACGCCGGGAACCGCGTTCGATTCCTCGAGGCCTCCACCGGCAAGCCGACACGCGAGATCGACACGCGCCGGCGGGACATCGACTACGTCGCGCTCGCGGCGGTTTCGCCGGACTCCCGGACCACCGCCACGTACGCGTGGGAGAGCCAGAAGGTGATCCTCTGGGACGCGCTCAAGGAGAAGGCTCCCCGCCTATTCGAATTGGACGAAACGCCGTTCATGGCCCAGTTCTCTCCAGACGGGTCCACGTTCGGCGTCCTGACCGCGGACGCCACGATCCTCGTCTGGGCAATGAAGTCGCCCGCCAAGGCCGAAGCCGCGGCCCCGGATCTTCCGGCGCTGTGGGATCAGCTGGGAGCGCCTTCAATTTATGACGCCCGGCGCGCCGCCGCCCGGATGGCCGAATCGGGAGGCGCGGCCGTGACCTGGCTGAAAGGCCGCCTCAAGGTCCGCCTGGAAGGCGCGCCGGTCCCGGACGAGACCTACTCCCGGCTGGTCGCGAAACTCGACGACGAAGAAATTGGCGTGCGGGATGGCGCGATGGCTGAACTCAGCAAAGCCGGGGTGTCGGCCGAACCGGCGCTGCTTCGGGCGATGGAGTCCGACCCCTCCGCGACCGCGGCCGCGGCGATCATGCGCCTCCTGGACGACATCGACGCGAAGCCCGTCGTCCCCGGGGATCCCTCGCGGTTCGTGCTGTCGATGCTGGTCCTCGAGCAGGCCGGAACGCCTGAAGCCCGGGGGCTCCTGGAGGAGCTCCGCAAATCGGCTCCCACGTCGTGCGAGCGCCGCGCGGCCGGCTCGGCCCTGGAGCGGCTCGCGGCGCGTAAGAAGGACTGAGTCATGTCATCGCTGGTCGCGGCGGTCCTGGCGCTCCTCGTGCTCCAGGAGGCTCCCGCTCCCGAGGCTCCGCTCCGCCGGCTTGGCACGACGCGGTTCCGCCATCCCGAAAATCTCGCCGCGCTCGCGTTGTCGCCCGACGGACGCCTCTTGGCCACGGGCGATTCCAAGATCGTGAAGATCTGGGAGGTCGAGAGCGGCCGCGAACTTCACGAAGTCGCCGGCGCTGGCCGGGCGCTTGCGTTCTCCAAGGACGGCGGCCTCGTGGCGGCGGGGGGCAAGGGCGACATTGTCGTGGCGGACTCGGCGACGGGACAGGTCGGCCAGGTCATCAAGGGACACGCCAACGCGGTGCTGGCGGTCGCGTTCTCCCCCGACGGGCGGATGCTGGCGTCGGGCGGCGATGACACGACCGCGAGGATCTGGGACGTGAAGGACGGCTCCGAGAAGGCGTTGCTGGAAGGACACGTCAATTCGGTCTTCGCGGTGGCGTGGTCCCCCGACGGCGCCATGCTGGCCACGGCGTCGAGGGACGACACGATCCGGCTCTGGGCGATGCCGGGCGGCGCGCCGATCCGCACGATGGCCGGACACGGCGACGACGTGCGCGCGCTGGCCTTCTCCAACGATGGGACCCGACTCGTGTCCGCGGGGGGCGACGATCTGCTCGCGATGGGGGAGGAAGACCGGGCTGTCCGCATCTGGGACGTCGCCACGGGGACCTGCCTATCCGAATTGAAGGGCCACGCGAAAACCGTGCAAGCGCTCGCGATGTCCAAGGACGGCGCGATGCTGGCGACGGGAGGGCTCGACGGCGAAATCCGAATCTGGGAATTCCCCACGGGGAAATTCGTGCGATCGTTCCAGGCGGGTCCTTCCCTGAAAGGCCTGGCCCTGACGACCGACGGAAAGCGGGCGGCCGTCGTCGGCGACGCGCAGGCGCCCCGGTTCTGGGAGGTCGCGAAGGGCGAGGAGGTCGTGGGTCCGGAAGGGCACGTCGGAACGGTGCAGTGCCTGGCCCTCACGCCGGATGGAAGCCGGTTGCTGTCGGGTGATTCGAGCGGCGGACTGCTCGCCTGGGACTTGAAGGAAGGCAAGGTCCTCCGGAGGATTTCCGCGCACGCCGGAGCTGTCACCCGAATCGTCGTCTCGCGTGACGGCAAGCGGTTCGCCTCCGTGGGATTCGACAAGTGGATGCGGGTCTGGAATCTCGAAGACGGAACCGAACTCGCGAAAGCGCCGGTCGACTACGAATGGTCCGCCATCCTTGACTGGTGGCCCGACGACGAGACCCTCGCATTCCAGCCGGTGCGACACGAGATCCACCTCTTCTCCGTGAAGGACGGGCGGGTGTCGAAGAAATTCAAGGGGCCGAACCGGCTGTATGGCGCGCGCTTTCTCGACGACGGAAAATCGCTCGCGATTTCAGAGTACGCGCGCACGGTGCGGATCTGGGAATTCGAGACGGCCGCATCCCGGGACGCGATGGCCTCCACGCGCCAGCTCTACTACCTGGAACTCTCTCCCGGCGGCCGGTACCTGGCGGGCGCGGGCGAGGGCCTCGTCATCGCCGACGTTGAGCGCGGGAAATCGACCGATTTGTCGTCGTCGGTGTTCCTCAGCCGCCCGGTGTACAGTCCGGACGGTCGCCGTATCCTGGGCGGGAGATACGACAAGCCGGGATTGACCGTCCTCGAAGCCGCGAGCGGCCAGGTCCTGCTGAGCATCCCCGTTCAAGTGGCCCGGTTCATGCCGTACCAGTTTCTTCACGACGGCCGATCCCTGGTCGCGGGGCTGCCGGATACGACGATGGGAGTCTGGAACGTGGCTCCCGACCCGGCGTTGACCGCCGGGAAGGATCTCGAGGCGCTGTGGAAGGTCCTCGCGGAAGGCACGGGTCCCGACGCCTGGGCGGCGGTGTGGGAAATGAGCGCGCGGGGGGCGGAGGCGACGGCGTTCTTGAAAGACCGGATCCGTCCGGCGCCCGACATGCCGAGAATTGAGAAGCTCGTCTCCGATTTTGCGGGGATCGATGAGGAGGCGCGAAAGAAAGCCGGGGACGCGCTGGTTGCGATGGGCGGCGACGCGGAGACGGCGGTTGAAAAGGCCGTAGTCGCCGAGAAGGACGCGGACAAGCGCGAGCGTTTCATTAAGGTGCTGGATGAACTCCTGGCTCCTGTCGTGACGTCCCCGTCGACCCTGCGCCGTATCCGCGCGATGGAGGTGCTGGAACGGATCGGGTCTCCGGCGGCGAAGGACCTGCTCAAGTCGCTGGCGGAGTCGACCCCGTCGCGTCGGGAGCGGTTCGAGGCGGCGGGAGCGCTCCAGCGTCTCAAGAAGTGACGTGACTTCGGTCGCGCCGATCGTCTAATAACGTCATGACCCGCCTGGGGCTCGCCCTCTCGCTCCTCGTCGTCGTCGCCCCCCAGGACCCGGCGCCCGCCGTCGACGCCCTCGGCGACCCGATTCCCGCCGGCGCCCACTTCCGACTCGGCAGCCGCCGGTTCCAGCACGCCGACCATATCAGGGGGCTCCGGTATTCGCGCGACGGCAAGCGGATCTTCTCGGCGAGCTGGTTCTCGATCCGCGCGTGGGAC
>DASRJF010000155.1:0-2670 GCA_035649615.1 Planctomycetota bacterium
TTCAAGGTCGCCTCCGCGCCTTCGCCCGCGAGCTCCGACGCCGCGTCGTTCCGCGAGATCGCCGCGCCGAGCGCGATCGAGTGCGACTTGAGGACGCTCCCCGGCCCCTGCCGGACCTGGAGGGCCGCCACGTGGTACGCCTGGTGGCTCTCGCGCTGGATCTTCGTGTAGTCGAGCGACGCGCCGTCCCCGAGCGAGATCTCGGTCACCGCGTTCGTGAGGTAGACGCCCGAAAGCCCGACGAAGCTCTCGACGATCGAGAGCCGCGCGCCCTCCTCCGCCTCGACCAGGATGCGCGGGTGCGTCACGAACGGCGAGCCGCGGTCCGTCGAGAGGAAGAGCAGGTGGATGGGCGTCTCGAATGTCGCGCCGCGCGCCGCGCGCACGAGCGCGCCGTCCCGCGTGAACGCCGTGTTGAGCGCCACGAACGCGCGGCCGTCCACGGGCGCGAGCCGGCCCACGCGCTCCGCGACGTCGCGGTCGCGGAACGGCAGCGGCGCGACGGTCACGCCCGCAGGCAAGTCGAGCTTCGAGAGCCGCGGCGCGTAGAGGCCGTCCACGAACGTCAGCTGGCATCCCTGGAGCAGGCCGCGCGCGAGATCCGCCACGCGCGAAGGATCGCCGGGGCGCGCCACCGGCTTGAACGGCGTCTCGACGATCGGCGTGATGTCGGTGAACCGCCAGGACTCCTCGGATCCGGTGGGGAGCCCGATCTGTCCGAACCGTTCCAGCGCCGCCTGGCGTTTCGCCCCCAGGCCGGGGAGGCTCTTCGCGGCCTTCTCGAATTCGGCCACGTAGTGGTCGCGGGTTTCGACCAGGCTCGTCACGTTGTCGCCTCCGCCTTCGGGGCGATCCAGCCGTAGCCCTTCTTCTCGAGCTCGACGGCGAGCTCCTTGCCCCCCGACTTCACGAGCCGGCCGTCCGCCAGCACGTGGACCTTGTCCGGGATGACGTAGTCGAGGAACCGCTGGTAGTGCGTGACCAGGATCGTGGCGCGGTCGGGGCTGCGCAGCCCGTTGATCCCGTCCGCGACCGTGCGCATCGCGTCGATGTCGAGCCCCGAGTCGGTCTCGTCCAGGATCGCGAGCGTCGGCTGGAGCACCGCCATCTGGAGGATTTCGTTCCGCTTCTTCTCGCCGCCGGAGAAGCCCTCGTTCACGGGGCGGTTCAGGAGGTTCTCGTCGATTTTCACGATCCGCGCCTTCTCGCGGACGAGCGCGAGGAATTCCACGGCGTCGAGCTCGGGCTGGCCCCGGTGCTTCCGGATCGCGTTGAGCGCGTTCTTCAGGAAGTAGGTGTTCCCCACGCCGGGGATTTCGACCGGGTACTGGAAACCCAGGAAGAAGCCCTCGCGCGCGCGCTCCTCGGGGGACATGGCGAGGAGATCCCGCCCCTGGTACTTGACCTCGCCGCTCGTGACGACGAAGCCGTCGCGCCCCGCGAGGACGTGCGCGAGCGTGCTCTTGCCCGAGCCGTTCGGGCCCATGATCGCGTGCACCTCGCCCGCCTTCACGGAAAGGTGGATGCCCTTCAACACCGGTTTGTCGCCGGCGTTCGCGTGCAAATCCCGGATTTCGAGCAGCATTAGCCGACGCTCCCTTCGAGGCTGAGACCGAGCAGCTTCTGCGACTCGACGGCGAATTCCATCGGCAGCTCCTTGAAGACCCGCTTGCAGAACCCGTTGACGATCATGTTGACGGCGTCCTCCGTCGAAAGGCCGCGCTGGCGGCAGTAGAAGAGCTGGTCCTCGCCGATGCGCGACGTCGAGGCCTCGTGCTCGATCTGCGCGGTCGGGTTCTGGACGTCGAGGTACGGGAACGTGTGCGCCCCGCACTGGTCGCCGAGGAGGAGCGAGTCGCACTGCGAGTAGTTGCGGGCGTTGTGGGCGGACTTCGTCATCGTGACGCCGCCCCGGTACGTGTTCTGGCCGCGCCCCGCGCTGATCCCCTTCGAGATGATCGTGCTGCGGGTGTTCTTCCCGATGTGGATCATCTTCGTGCCCGTGTCGGCCTGCTGGAGGTTGTTCGTCACGGCGACGGAGTAGAACTCGCCGATCGAGTGGTCCCCCTGCAGGATGCAGCTCGGGTACTTCCACGTGATGGCCGAGCCCGTCTCGACCTGCGTCCAGGTGATCCGCGAGTGGACCCCCTTGCAGCGCCCGCGCTTGGTCACGAAGTTGAAGATCCCGCCCTTGCCTTCCTTGTCCCCCGGGTACCAGTTCTGGACGGTGGAGTACTTGATCGTGGCCCGGTCGAGGGCGACGAGCTCGACGACCGCCGCGTGGAGCTGGTTCGTGTCGCGCATCGGCGCCGAGCACCCCTCGAGGTAGCTGACGTAGCTCCCCTCCTCGGCGACGATGAGCGTCCGCTCGAACTGGCCCGTGTCCACGGCGTTGATCCGGAAGTAGGTCGACAGTTCCATCGGACAACGCACGCCCTTGGGGACGTAACAGAACGAGCCGTCGGTGAAGACGGCGCTGTTCAGCGTCGCGTAGTAGTTGTCGGTGTAGGGCACGACCGAGCCGAGCCACTTGCGGACCAGGTCCGGATGCGTCTTCACCGCCTCGGAGAACGAGCAGAAGATGACGCCCGCCTCGGCGAGCTTCTCCTTGAAGGTCGTCGCGACCGAGACGCTGTCGAAGACCGCGTCGACGGCGACGCCCGCGAGGCG
>DASRJF010000156.1:0-3471 GCA_035649615.1 Planctomycetota bacterium
CGGTGAAGGTTTTCATCTCGCTCTTCGAGCCGGCGCTCCTCGTCGTGATGGCGTCGATCGTCGGCTTCGTGGTGATCTCGATGCTGCTTCCGGTGTTCACCCTGTCTTCGATGATTGGAAAGTGAGGATGCGACCCATGCGCAGGATCCAAAGTGAAGGGCTTGTCCTGAGCGAGCGCCGCAAGGCGCGAGTCGAAGGATTCACGTTGATCGAGCTCTTGCTCGTCGTCGTCATCATCGGGATCCTCGCGGCCATCGTCGTCCCGAAGCTGACGGGTAGGACCGAGGACGCGCAGATCAGCGCCACCGAGGCCACCATGACGAACGTCATGACGGCCCTCCGGATGTACGAGATGGACAACGGGAGGTACCCGACGCAGGAGCAGGGCATACTCGCCCTGATCGAGAAACCCACATCGGCGCCCGAACCCAAGAAGTGGCGAAAGTGTCTCGAGACGAGCGTACTGCCGAAGGACGCGTGGGGAACCGAGTTCGACTACAAGTACCCCGGCGTCAAGAACACGGACGGGTATGACCTGGTCTCCGGCGGGCCCGACCGCCAGTTGGGGAATGATGACGACATCATCAAGCCGTAACCGGCCGCGTCGCTCCGGCTTCACGCTGTACGAGGTCATCATCGTCCTCATCGTGCTCCTCCTCGTGTCCGCCGTCGTGGTGCCCTCGTTCTCTGGATTCCTGCCGTCGTTCCGGGTCCGGAAGGCGGGCGACGGGCTCTTGGCCGCCTTTTCCAAGGCCCGCGCGGACTCCGTGCTCACGTCCCGGCGGTTCCGGGTCGTCTTCACGAAGAACCCCGCCACGTACCGGATCGAGTACGAGCCCGATCCCATGAATTCGCCCGCGACGTTCCGCCGCCTGCCCGGGGAATGGGGAGCGGCCAACGAGCTGCCCGTGGGCGTGACCTTCGCGACGCTCGAGGGCACGCAACCCGATTCGGAAACGACCGAGGACTGTCTCGAGTTCTCGACGGACGGCACCGCTCCCGAAGCGAAGATCGTTCTCGCGCACGAGAGCGGCGACCAGGTCACCATCGAAATCGACCCCGCCGACGGGCGGGCCCGCGTCGTCGAGCCGGAGGAGGAGTCTCCGTGACCCGGCGCGCCGGCTTCACCCTGATCGAGGTGCTCGTCTCCCTCGTCGTGGTGACGGCGTGCCTGACGATCATCGCCCAGGGCTTCCTCACGGGAGGCCGGGCGTCGGTCGTCGCCCAGAACGAGACGCTCGCCGCGATGCTCGCGGAATCGAAGATGGCCGAGCTCGAGGCGGGGATCCTCTCCACGCAGTCGTCGGCCGACGGGACCTTCGAGCCGGAGCGCCCCGACTTCTCGTGGTCCATCCAGCCCGAATCGACGGACACCACGGGCCTCGTGAAGATGACGCTCACCGTGACCTGGAAGGAGCGCCACGAGGACCGGACGTTCACGCTCGTGCGGCTGATGAAGGAAAGGACCACGAGTGAGTAGGAAGGGCTTCACCCTCATCGAACTTCTCGCGGCGCTCACGATCTTCCTCGTGGTCGTCTCGGCCAGCTACGCCCTCTTCGACGGCGGGCGGCAGCTCGCCTCCCGCGGCGAATACCACGCGCGCCGGTTCCAGTCGGCCCGCGCGGCGCTGCGCGCGATCGAATCCGACCTCAAGTCGGTGTTCACGGGCGGGCCTTATGACGGCGGTTTCCTCGCCACCCACGCCGGGACCGAAGAGCGGCCCCTGGACACGATCGAGGCGGTCGCGATCAACAACCAGCCCAAGCTCGCGACCCCGGTCTCGGCGACGTTGATGACCACCCCGCCGCCGGAATTCGACCTCTCCCGCGTCGCGTACTCCATCGACGAGGACGAGGGGACGAAGGCCTCGGGACTCGTCCGCCGTCGCGTGAAGCTCATCTCCGAGATGGTCACCGTCAAGGATCCCGAGGAGGGCCTCGAGGAGATCTCCGCGGACGTCGTCGGCCTCAGGTTCCGGTTCTACGACGGGAGCGACTGGCAGGAATCGTGGGATTCCAAGACATCCAGTTCGATGCCGCGGATCATCGAGGCGACGGTGTACGTCAAGGGGGTCTATCGGGAGAAAGAAGAGATCGAGACCTTCACGACGAAGTTCTACCTTCCCCTGGTAGGGGGAGGATCCCGATGATTCGTCGTCGGCGGGACCGCGGAATCGCTCTCATCATCGTCCTCTTCCTGAGCGCGCTCCTGACGCTCCTCATGTACACATTCCTGCGGGAGATGCAGGTCGAGTACGGCCTGGCGACGTCGATCGGCAAAGAGGCGCAGGCGCGCCATCTCGCGTGGAGCGCCGTCGAGAAGGCCTCGGTGGTCCTCGCCGCGCAAACCACGCCGGTCGCAGGGCCCTCCAGCACGTGGTTCGACGACCCGGACGAGTGGTACGAGATCGAGCTGGGGGACGGCGTCTACTCGATGATCCACTCGACGCCCGAAGCCGACGGCAAGCTGCGCTACGGGATGATGGACGAGGCGTCCCGGTTCAACCTCAACTCGATCCCGAAAGAGATCCTCCTGAAATTCCCGAAGTGCACCGAGGAGATCGCCGACTCGATCATCGACTGGCGCGACGCCGACGAGAACCCGCAGGCCGCAGGCGCGGAGAACACGCACTACCAGTCCCTGCCCAAGCCGTACCGCTGCAAGAACGGGCCGTTCACCACGGTCGAAGAGCTGCTCCTCGTGAAGGGGATGACGCCCGAGATTCTGTACGGCGAGGACTGGAACCAGAACGGCCTCCTCGACGCCAACGAGAACGATGGCGACAAGTCGCCGCCCGCGGACAATTCCGACGGCGTTCTCGATTTCGGCTTCATCTCCTTCCTGACGGTCCATTCATACGAACCCAACGTGAGCAACGGCGGTCAGCCCCGAGCCGACCTGAACTCGGCCACCCCCGAGCAGCTGCAGCAGGCGCTGGGCAACGTCCTCAATCCGCAAGAACTCGGGCAGATCCCCCTCCGTCGACCGTATCCATCTGTCGCCCATCTACTTCCGGCGATTCCGATGGACAAGTGGAAACAGATCGTGGATCGGGTTACGACGATGCCGGGGCCGATGGGTCCGCCCCTCGTCAACGTGAACACCGCCTCCAAGAAGGTGCTCGAGATGATCCCCGGGATGACCGCCGACGACGTCGCGAAGATCGTCGCCCACCGAACCCAGGAGGGGGCGGACTTGTCCACAGTGGGCTGGCTTGCAGACGCCCTGCAGGGGGCGGAACAACAGCCGCAGGCGGTCCAGAAGCTGCAGCAGATCGTTCCGTACCTCACGACCCGGTCGTTCCAGTTCCGGTTCGACGTCGTGGCGCGCATCGGACCCAAGTCGGAGCGCGAGGCGACCTCGACGGCCGTCAAGACGATGGACCTGTCGGGACCGCCGCCGCCGGCGCGGGTCATGAAGCGGCTGATCGTGATTCTCGATCGCGGCCAGGGCGGCGCGGGGCGAATCGT
>DASRJF010000157.1:0-6386 GCA_035649615.1 Planctomycetota bacterium
CTGCCTGGTGACCCGATGCCCAGGGTGAAACACCCGTTCCCATTCCGACCACGGTCGTTAAGCCCCTGGGGCCGATGATACTGACGGGAATTACATCGTCGGGAAAGTAGGTTGTTGCCAGGCTAAAAATTGACGGCGCCCCGCGAGGGGCGCCGTTTCTATTTCCCCTCAGAAATCGAAACTCACGTATTCCTTGCCGTCCGCCCGCACCTCCTCCGTCGCCGCCCGCCCCTTGTAGTACTCGATGTCGTCACCGATCGCGTACCGGCAGTCTGGCCGCGTGCACACCCACGCGTGGTGCTCGCCGTTCGTGCCGGAGAGCGGAATCAGCCGGCCCTTGGCGCACACCGGACATTCGGGCAGATCCATGTCGAGCACCTCCAAAAGGGGGGGATCGATGATGGGGAATCCACATGAGAGTTGAGACTACCTGACCGGGACGTTCGTTCCAGACTTTCGTCCGGATCAGGTCATGAAGCCCATCGATCGTCGCGACGCGGGGCTCAGCGCTGGATCAACCCTGGCTGCCCCGTCACGAGCTGCCAGGTCGTCTTGACTTCGAGGTGTGCCCCGTTCACCGCCACGTGCCGTTTGTTTGAAACCGGCACGAAGAAGATGAAGCCCACGGCCAGGGCCAGGCCGGCCAGCGTCAACCACGGCGGGCCGCTCGCGGGATCCGACTCTTGGTTCGACATACTCCCTCCGGATCTGACATACCTGATTTCGGCCGGAGGGCCCGGGCAACTTGAAGCTATCTGGATCGGCGGGAGGTCGGCTGGATGCGTTCCAGCTTGGCGAGGCTCTTCGTCGGCGCGATCAATTCATAGCTTTCCTGGATGTACCGCCCCACTTCGTTCCAGTCGCGCACCTTCGTCGCGTCCATCTGCACCCATCCGTGCTTCCCGACGTAGGGAGCAATCCTGAACCGCGGATCCTTCAGCACGGCGGCGGCGTGGGGCTTCTCGAGCTTGAAGCCGATGGAGCCCTCGCCGTATCCGCAGAAGATCTTCTCTCCGACGCGGAAGTGCGGCGAGCCCCACGTCATGGTCAATTTCGTGTCAGGCAGAGCGAGGCAGATTTCCCGGACCTTTGCGAGTATGGGGTCAGGCTTGCTTCTCACGCCCATGCGATCAAGCCTTCGTCATACGGATGGACCAGGGCGGGGTGACTCGGCAGGACGCGCACGGCAAATCCATGGCGTCCGCTCGCGCGGCACGGGACCATGGCCGTGAACCGGTGGACGCCGCCCTCCTGGCTCTCGGGCGACATCCGCGACGACACGGCGTCCTGCAGGCGGCCCTCCGTGTCCAGCGGCCCGCTCGCGATCTCCACCGCGACGTCGTCGGGCCGGAGCGGTCCGAGCTCGACGTTCGCGCGGACCTGGAATTCGCGCCCCACCTTGAGCTCGCCGTCGGCCTGGGATTCGATGGTGAGGACGCGGACGGAGGACCACGCGGAGCGCACCTTCGCCCGCCACGCGGCGACCTCCCGCGCCCCCTTCCACCCGTCCTTCTCGAGGGCGCTCCGGGCCTTCATCCCCGCCACGTACCGGCGCTCGGCGTAGTCCATCACCATCCGGTGCGAGCTGAACCTCGGGGCCAGGGCCTTCACCGAGGCCTTCATGCGGCCGATCCAGCCGCGCGGCAACTCCAGCTTGTCCCGCGTGTAGTACAGCGGCACGATCTCCTGCTCGAGGAGGTCGTAGATGGCGCGGCTCTCGACGAAATCCTGGTAGCCCTCGTCGGCGTACGTCTCGCCGCCGCCGATCGCCCACCCGACGCCCGGCGCGTACGCCTCGGCCCACCATCCGTCGAGGACGCTCATGTGGAGCGCCCCGTTCATCGCGGCCTTCATGCCGCTCGTCCCCGACGCCTCGTGCGGCCGGCGCGGCGTGTTGAGCCACACGTCCACGCCCTGCACCATGTACCGGCCCAGCTCCATGTCGTGGTCCTCGAGGAAGACGAGGTGCGACCGGAACCGGGGATCGCGCGACCAGTGGTAGATCGCCTTGATGAACTCCTTGCCGGGCTGGTCCTGCGGATGCGACTTGCCCGCGAAGATGAACTGCACGGGACGATGGGGGTCGGAGACGATCTTCGCCAGCCGGTCCGGGTCGTTGAACAGGAGGACCGCGCGCTTGTAGGTCGCGAACCGCCGGGCGAACCCGATCGTGAGCGCGCGCGCGTCGAGCGTCTCGTCGGCCCGGGCGACCTCCGACGGCGCCGCCCCGTGGCGGAGCAGCTGAGCGCGCAGCTTCCGCCGCGCGTAGAAGACGAGCCGCTCCCGCCGCGACTCGTGCGTCCGCCACAGCTCGCCGTCGGGGATGTGGTCGACGCGCGACCACGCGGGCGCGCTCCACGGCTCGTCCTGGTACCGGGGGCCGATGTACGTGTGGAACAGCCCCTCGAGGTCGTGGCTCACCCAGCTCGACACGTGCACGCCGTTCGTGACGTGGCCGATCGGGACCTCGTCCTCCGGCACGCCCGGCCAGAGGCCGCTCCAGAGGCCGCGCGACACGCGTCCGTGCAGCTCGCTCACGCCGTTGCAGTGCGCGGAGAGTCGGAGCGACAGCGTCGTCATGCAGAACGGGCCGTCCCCGTTCGTCCCGGCCGCGCGCCCCAGCTCCATCAGCGCCTCGGGCGCCACGCGCAGCCCGCCCGCGAGCGGCGCGAGATAGCGCCAGACGAGCCCGGGATCGAACCGCTCGTTCCCCGCCGGCACCGGCGTGTGCGTCGTGAAGACGTTCGACGCCCACACCGCCTCGCGGGCCTCCTCGAAGGAGAGCTTCTCCTCGGTGACGAGGCCGCGGATCCGCTCGAGGACCAGGAGCGCGGAATGGCCCTCGTTGATGTGGTACACGGAGGGCCGGATCCCGAGGGCGCGGAGCGCGCGGACGCCGCCGACGCCGAGGATGATCTCCTGCTTCAGCCGGTTCTCGCGGTCGCCGCCGTAGAGCTGGGCCGTGATGCCCCGGTGCTCGGGCGGGTTGCCGTCGATGTTCGTGTCGAGGAGGTAGAGCGGGACGCGCCCGACGTCGACGCGCCAGATGCGGACCCGCACGTCGGAGCCCGCGAGGCCCACGGTGATCTCGCGCGGCTTTCCCTGGGCATCGCGCTCGAGCGTCACCGGCGACGTGTACCAGTCGTTCTCCGGGTACTCCTCCTGCTGCCATCCGTCGGCGTTGAGGTACTGCCGTCCGTAGCCCCGGCTGTAGAGCAGCCCCACGCCCGCGAGCGGCAGGCCGAGGTCGCTCGCCGTCTTCAGGTGGTCGCCGCTGAGGACCCCGAGGCCGCCCGAGTAGATGGGCAGCGCGACATCGAGCCCAAACTCCGCCGAGAAGTAGGCGATCGTGTCGCCCTTCCGGTCCGGGTGCGCGCGCTCGAACCAGCCGGGCCGGCCGAGGGCGGCGCGGAACTGCTCGTACGTGCGCTCGACGCTGGCCACGAAGCTCTCGTCCCGCGCGAATTCCTCGAGCCGCTCCTGCGGGATGCGGCCGAGCATGCGGATCGGATTGTGGCTGCACGCATCCCAGAGATCGCTGTCCATCCGGATGAAGAGCCTCTTGGCGTCCCAGCTCCACGAGTACCAGAGGTTCATCGCCATCTCGCGGAGCGGCTGGAGCCGGGCCGGGAGGTTCGGAGCGACCACGAACGGATGGATTTTCATGGACGACCGAGTCTAACGGGGCCGAGTCCGAAGTCCAATGTCCAAACTGAATCCCGGCTTAAGTCTGAAGTCTGAAGTCTGATGTCTGAAGTCTGTCACTTATACTCGCCCTTCCATGGCCCTGATCGACGACGTGATGCGCCGGATGGTCGCGAAGGGATTCCGTCCGGGAGCCTCCGCCACGGAGGTCCAGGTCCGGACCCTCGAGAAGCACACGGGGCCGCTGCCGGAGGATTACCGCGCCTTCCTGCTCACGTTCGGCGGCGGCGAGGCCGGATCGCCCTACGCGTGGCGGGGACTTTGGCGCATCGAGGACTTGTGGATGCTCAACGTCCGCTACCGCCTGCCGGACAATTTCCCGGGCCTGTTCGCCATCGGGAACCAGGCCTTCATGCTGTACGCGCTCGACTTGAATGACTCTGAAGTCAGTCCCCTGGTCAGCCTTGGACTCTCCAGCTCCCTTTGGGAGGACGTGCTCAAGGAAGCCGACTCCTTTGCGGAATGGCTGAATGCCATCGTCCCGACTTGAGTTGACCGTTGACTGTTGACGGCTGACAGCATGCGATCCGCGAACGGAACTCAGTGATTAACGAGAGCTGGCTTCGCGATTGGCACACCGTCAACGGTCAACTTCAGCTCGATTCCCAGAGCAAGGCTTCTTCCACCGGCACGTTGAGACAGATGTCCACGAAGTAGCTCTCGAGTTCCGGATCGTGGGTCGCGCCCGTCGAGCGGAAGTAGGCCCGCCCGATCGCCGCGAAGAGCAGGCGCTTCGTGCTCGCCTGCTCGTGGTGGCGCAGCCGGAAGTGCCATTTGCCCTTGGCGTCCATCGCCTCCAGGCCCTCGGCGGGATTCGAGTCCGCGAACGCGACCTCGACGCCCAGCTCCGACAGGGCGCGCACGAACGCGTCGTCGCGGGTGTGCTCGTCGAGCCGGAACCGCGCGCAGATCTTCCGCGCCGCCCCCGCCGCCCCGGCGCGGGCGTCGGCCGGCAGCTTCGCGAAGCGCGGCTTGGCGTAGTCCCCGAGGCACAGCTCGGACTGCCGCGCCCGGCAGCGGCCGCAGAACATCCGGCGGCAGACCTCGCACCTGGTCCGCTCGCGCCCCTCGAACCGCCCGCACTTCTGGCACGCGAGCATGGAGACGTTGGGCAGCGGCGTGATCAGGTCCTGGCGGTGGCGGTGATTCGCCTCGAAGAGCGCCAGCGCGGCCTCGCGGGAGAAGCGGCGCCCGGGCACGCGGTCCTCGATCGGCGGCGCGGCGAGCACGAGCTCGCGCGTCCGGGTCCACGAATCGATCCGCGCCGACTCCCACACCATCCGGCGCCAGTCGTCGAGGAACAGGTAGTGCCGCTCGCGGACCCGGTCGGGGACGCGGGTGAAATCGCCGATCTCGAGGAGCGCCTGCAGGAGCAGGATCGTGTCGAAGGCCGGGGCGACCTTCGCCTCCGACAGCGGCAGGATCCTGCGCTGGGGGGCGTCCAGCTTGATTTTCTTGGGGGGCGGCGGGGCCAGGTGGCGCAGGGGCGCCTCGAGCGTCTCGAAGAACCGGTTGATGACGGGGAGGCCCTCGTCGTCCGCCTTCCAGAGGGCGCCGGCGCTCTCGAGGGCCCACACGGACGTGAAGAGCTCGAAGAGGTCGTCCATGACGCGGTCGAGACCGCGCGAAGGCACGTCCTCGAGCGTGGTCTTGACCCGCCTTCCGGCGGCGGCGAGGGCGGTCCTCCAGAGGCCGGTGGATTCTTCGACGGCGGCGGCCCCGAACTCCTCGATGAGGCCGCGGGTGGCCGCGGGCGCCGTGCGGAGGGCGAGATCGACGCAGCGCGTCAGGCCTTTCCCCCCCTTCGCCCGCGTTTCCGACAAGAGTTGCGACAGCTCCGTTGGAAGTTCCGTCACGCGGGGATTATAGAACCGGAATCCCCCGGAGTCACGGGTCCAGAGCGGGTTGCCGGGGGAAACTCGGTGTACGTCGTATGCTTGATTTCGTTACGCCGATTTCCGGTATAATCCCGGTCGTATGCATGCCGCCCTGCTGTTGCTCCTTGTCCTGGCCCCGGCCCAGGACACGAACTTCGTGCCCCGCACGCAAAAGGAAATCTACCTGAACGCGGTTAAGGAGCTGAACCGGGCCGCCGACCTCATCTCCGACGACGCCGGCGTGGCCATTGAAAAAATCACCTCGCTCCTCGCGAACTCGAAGATCAAGCACAACGAGTGCCGTCTGAGGATCGAACTAGCGTCCCAGGAATTCCAGCTCGAGAACTACTTCCCCTACCAGGTTCGCGGCCGGGCGCGCATGGCGCAGGGGAAGAAAATCGTGGACCGTTCGCCCCAGGGGGCGGTCGAGCTCTTCAAGGCCGCCTTCGAGGACTTCAAGACTTCCGCGGCCAAGAAGGTGCCCGGCAACGAAGAGCTCATGAAGCAGGCGGAAACGGCACGCAAGGATGCCGAGGGACGGATCCCGGGGGACGACCCGGTCGAAGAATTCCGCCGGAAGAAGTACAACCAGCTGATCCGGGAAAACAAGTTCCCGGCCGCGGTGGCGGCGGTCACGGGCGAAGACGGGAAGGCGCTCAATGACGAACAGAAGCAGGCGCTCATCGCCGCGGCGGAAGGCGACTGCCGCTCGTTCGTCGCGGAGCGCATCTTCAAGATCCGCCAGAACCTGGGCGACATCACGTCCGTGAGGGCCCTGAAGGAACTCCAGGACAGCGGATTCCG
>DASRJF010000158.1:0-2118 GCA_035649615.1 Planctomycetota bacterium
GAACTCCGAACTCCGAACTTCCAACAGGTGTCGCATCCGAACCGGCCGGGTGAGAACTGCGGGAATCAATCGGGATGCGACACTCGCCTAGGGCTTGCGATCCTGCGCGTCTTCCTCGTCCTGGACCTTCTTGATGTCGGCCCGGCGGTCCTGCATCGCCCGGTTCGCCTCGGTGTAATCCTTGAGCGGCTTCTTGGAATCGACCTTGCTCCAGATCGAGTTGATCGCCTTCTTCGTGGGGTCGAGCAGCACTTCCTTCCGCTTCCGCTTCGAATTGTTCTCCCCCTGCTTCGGCGGGCCGCCGGGGACTTCCGGGCCGGGGTCCTTCCCCTCGCTGTCGCTGATCCGCTCGAGTTCGGAGAGGAGGGCGACCAGCGAGCGCAGCATGCGGACGCTCTTGATCGTCTCGGCCGCCTCGACCGCCGCCCGCGCCACGTCGTGCTCCGGTTCGGAAAAGAGGATCTCCAGGTCGACCGACTTGGCGAAGGGGGCGATGGTGCCGAAACTGCGGAGGCATTTCTTCCGGAGATCCAGGACCTCCGGGTCCGATCCCCTCTCGGACCGGGCGTGCCGGAGCAGGGCGTCGCACGCCCCCGCGTCCTTCTTGTAATTTCCCAGCGCGTCGGCGGATTCGAGGCGAACCTTGGGCGGAAGGGGACCGCCGAGCAGCGACAGGAGCTCCGTCCGGATCAGGCGATGGGGCTTCGCGTCCTTCAACAGGTCAATCGCGTCGATGAGCTCGGACTCCTTCTGGGCCTTCAGGGCGGCGTTGCGCTTCGCCTGGTACTCCTTGAGAACCGCCTTCGCCTCGTCGTCGGCCTTCTGCTGCTCCTGCTTCTTCTTCTCCTTGTCGTCGGCGCTCTCCTGCGCGGACAGGGCCGCGGGAAGGAGGAGCGTCGCGGCGACGCACGCCGCCAGGAAACTCTTCATCTCGGTGCCTCCCAGGATCGGTTAGCAATGGTACGACGCCGGGGAGCTCCCAGCTTCCGGTTTCCAGCGTCCCGCCAGGGCCTTATCCTAGGAACCATGGGCACGCTTCCGAAGCGTCCGATCGACGAGCTCAGGCCCGTGGCCGAGGATCTCGTGGCGCGGCTCCGTCCCGCGTGCGAGCGGATCGAGATCGCCGGGAGCATCCGCCGGAACCGTCCGCAGGTCGGAGACATCGAGATCGTCGCGATTCCCCGGTTCGACGATCGTCCGCGCGCGGCGCAGGCGACGCTCTTCGAGCCCGAGCGGCCGCCGCGATCGGAGCGCGTAAGCCGGCTGTGGGAGGCCGTCGACGCGCTGGGGGTCGCGTACGCGAAGCGCGGGCCCGTCTACCGCCAGATCTCGTGGCGCGGAGTCCGGGTCGACCTCTACACGTGCGAGCGGGGCAACTGGGGCTGGATTCTCTTCCACCGCACGGGGCCGGGCTACCTTCGCGCGAAGATCGGTTCGATGCTGGTCGCGCGGGGATTCGCGGCCGTGGACGGCTGGATCTGGGACGCGCGCGGGCTGTCCATCGACCGCGTCGAAACGCCCGAGGAGGAGGACGTCTTCCGGCTCCTCGGCATCCCCCCCCTCACCCCGGACCGCCGCGATCAACTGGCGGGACCCGAACTCACGCCGGGGTGAGGATTTCCGGCTTGTCGTTTCTCGGATTGTTGACCGCGGTCGAGACCGCCACGGGCTTGAGATCCGGCGCCGGGGCTTCGTCCAGCGCCTTCATGAGCGCCTTCGGGTCGGCCGGGTCGGCAGTCACGTAGTCCTTCCATGAATCCCGGGGGAGGATCGCCGGCATCCGTTCGTGGATTTTCGCCGCCGGTCCCTCCGCGTGCCGCGTGATGATCGTGCACGACAGGATCTCGTCCCCCTTGTCCGGCTTCCACCGCGCCCAGAGGCCGGCGAATCCGAGGATCTCGTCCGGACCCGGGGGCCGGATCGCGTACGGGGTCTTGCGGTCGCCTTCCTTCCGCCATTCGTAGAAACCGTCCGCGAGCACCACGCAGCGCGCCGTCCGGAACGAGCGGGCGAAGGCGGGCTTCGACGCCACGGTTTCGAGGCGCGCGTTGATCATGCGGTTGCCGATCGCCGGGTCCTTCGCCCAGTGCGGGATGAGCCCCCACCGCCGGGGCTCGA
>DASRJF010000159.1:0-10103 GCA_035649615.1 Planctomycetota bacterium
GACGGCGGCCCTCTGGACCGGCTCCGGCGGCGGGAAGTCGGGCTGGCCGAGGGAGAAATCCGCGGCGTCGGGCATCCCCTGGATCAGGTCGAAGATCCGGCGGATCCCGGAGATCTCGATCTTGTCCATCCGGCGGGCGAAACGGGTCATGTCGGGTCCGTACGGTAACAGCTTGAAGCTCCCACCTTCAAGCTTGAAGCCTCTGAGCAACCGGAGACATCGCGTACACTTTTCCGGTCCTGAGGCCCTTCATTCGTTCGAGATCGAGGATCCCCAACTCCAAGTGGGCAAAGTACACCCTCCACAAGCCGTCTTCAATTTCGATCAGGCCAATCCGCTCTCCCACGAGGCTCTTGCTGATGAAGATCGGCTGACAATGCCACGCGAAAATGCCTCCACTGCCGACAGTGCGGACTTCGTAGTGCGATGGATACTCCACGGGGACGATCTTCTGGGGATAAGGTCGCCACGAGGCCGCATAGACCCGCCCCGGAGGCTTCTGTTCGAGTGCCTCGTGAGGACGATCGAAGTTGTATTCCCTCTGGAAGGCCTCAAAGAGCCGCTGCTGACCCCGGTCTTCGCTGGCCGGCGGACGGGTGGTCTCGGCCTTGAGCGTCCTGTGCATGCGCTCGTGACGTCCATTGTCCTGGGGATGATGGGGACGCCCTCGCACCGGCCGGATCCCCAGCTTGATCCACCATACCGACAGAGAAGATAGGCGTCCCAAGCCCGTTCCGGCGAAGGGACTGCCGTTGTCAGTCCGAATGGCTAGCGGGAGTCCGAATTCCCGAAACGTCCCTTCAAAGATCGGATGGGCCTCGGATGCCGCCGTACTGGTCAGGGCCCGAACCTGCAGGAGAAATCGGCTGAAGGAATCCGTGACGGTTAGAGGAAAACAGTACTCACCATTGCCCAGTAGGAACTGCCCTTTGTAATCGGCATTCCATTCCTCGTTGGGCCTGCTCACCTCCGTAGCCGGGGAGGAGATCCGGGGAGGCCGGGCCCGTCGACGCCGCGGATGAACCAAGCCGGCGCCTTTCAAGATCTCCCCGATCGTACTGGGATACGGCAGCTCCAGCGATGGAGTCCGATCCTCGAGCCAGGCCTTCAACTTCCGAGGTCCCCACGTAGGATGTGTCTTCCGCGCGGCGATGAGCAGGTCCCGAATCTCCGGAGTTGTCTGACGGGGAAGAACGTGCGGAGCTCGTGACCGCTCCTTCAGCCCTTCAAGACCTTCTTCCTCAAATCGCCGGACGTACTTGTAGGCCGTTGTTCGACAGATCCCAAATTCTCGGCAGAGACCCGCCACGGTACGTTGCCCGCTCTTCAGCAGGCCAATGAACTTCACCCGCTCAGACACAGGATCACTCACTTTCCAGCTCATGGTCGCTCCTCCGCGCCCATGATGCTCTTGTGGAAAAGTGTTACCTATGTCTCCGGTCTGATGTGTTCGCGATGTCTCCGGTCTGTACCAGGTCTATTTAGAGGGTCTTTCCGTCTTGTAGCTTGAAGCTTGGAGCTTGAAGCTTGGAGCTTCCCTCTGGCTTGAAGCTTGAAGCTTGAAGCTTGGAGCTATTTCTTCGGGTCCTTGCCGTCGCCCTCTTTCGGCTCTTTCTCTTTCTTGGCCTTGTCTTCCACGATCTGCCGGTGCCTCTTCATGATCTCCGCGCGGATCCGCTGGTCGAGCGTCCCGCCGAGGAGTCCGGCGGTGACCAGGTCCTTCACGATGACGACCACCTCGTTGTGGGGGACTTCCGTGCCGTAAGCCGAGCTGGCGGCCTTCAGCATGATCTTGAAGTCGGCCTCCTTGAGTTTCTTGCCCTGGCCGAAGATGGCGATGTCGGCCGACGCATTGCACGTGAGGCCCGCGTTGACCGCCTTGAGCATGTACGTGATCGCCGTGACGGGACCGGTCGGCAGTCCTTTGGCGCCCAGCACCGACCTGATGTAGCGGGACTTGGCCCTGTTCCAAAGCTCGAGGAATTTCTGCTTCTCTTCGTCGGTCTTCTTTTCCCACTCGGGCGGGTAGTCCCCGTCCCATCCGCTCTTCTTCCCGCTGACCCATCCCTCGGGCATCGCCGTCAGCGTGGGATCGTCCTCCTGCGGGACCGCCGTCAACAGGAACGCCAGCAGCAGCTCCATAACCAGTCCCTCCCGTCGACGATCAGTCGGCCCCTCTGAACGGGACCGTCCGTTCCTTGAACTCCGCCGCCTCCGCCGCGCCGAACTTCGCCTGGATCAGCCCGGAGCAGTGGCGGATGAAGCCGTCCATCTCCGGCGGGCGTCCGCCGAGGCCGATCCACAGCTTCTCAAACTTCCCGGGGCCCGACGCCAGGTAGTACTGCTCGAAGTCGCATCCGCCGCGCCCGTACGGCGCGGAGCGGTCCACGCCCTTCACTGCGTCGAGCTGCCGGTCGAACGCGGAACGCTCCTCCGCCGTCAGCGCCGCGCGCGCCAGGTTAAAATATCCCACGACGAAGTTGTTCTTCGAGTCGATCCGAAAGAAATAGTCCCCCGAGCGGCACGATCGGAGCTCGAAGCCGAACGCGTACTCCGCGGCGTCCGCGACGGGCCGGGCGCGGGAGGGCACGCGGTCCTTCCAGTCGGGGATCCGCGCCGCGATCCATTCCTCCCAGCGCTTCAGGCCGGGCGCCCGCTTGTCGACGGGCTCCCAGGCCTTGAAGCCGAAGTCGTCCTTCGTGATCTTCTTGAGGAAGTTGCACGCGTCCTCGCGCGCGATCTGGCCGTAGTCGATGTCGAACCACTCCGCCTCCGACCTCAGCGACGCGACGAGGACCGGGAGCCCCGACTCGTCCCCGAAGCCGAAGAGCGTCTTGGCCGCCTGCGCGCGGACGTCGTAGGTCTCGTCGTTGAGCGCCTTCCGCAGCGCCTCGGTCGAATCGCGGTCGTCGAGCGCGCCGAGCCCGAGCGCCGCCGCCGCCCGCACGCCCCAGAGCCGGTCGGCGAGGCCGCGCCGGAGCAGGTCCCGATGGGCGGACGACTTCTGGTCGGCGAGCGCCCGGGTGGCGGCGGGCCGCCAGTAGAAATTCTTGTCCTCGACGAGCTTGGCGCACAGGGCCGCGAGGCGCGAGTCCGGAATGTCACCGAAGAGCTCGGTGCAGCCGAGGGAGAGGGCGTTGACGCCGCGCTTCTCGACGAACGCGAGGAGCGCGGGGACCGCCTCCGCGCCCCGGTCCTTCAGGCGCTTGATCGCCTGGACCTGGAAGTTGAGCTTCTCCGGGTCGTTCGCGTACGCGACTTCCTGCTCGACCTTCGACGCGGAATCCTGCAGCGCCGCCGCGCACGCGAGCGCGACCAGGACGGCCCTCACTTCACGACCCTCGCTTCCTTGAGCCAGTAGAGGCCGAGCTGCCAGTCCCCGTCCCATTGCTCGTCGATCGTGAACCGGCCGATGATCGTCACGGGGTCGCTCACGTAGACCGTCGTCGAGCCGTCCTTCAGGGTCACCTGGAAGAAGTGGTTCATCTTCGGCCGGGTCCCGTAGCAGCACGAATCGCGGTTCATGACGAGCTCGAACTCCTTCACGTCGCGCACCTGCCGCCCCGGGTTCATGTAGCCGACGGCGCGGATCATCTTCCCGTTCCACTTCCGGACCCGCTCGGGAAGCTCCTTCCGCTCGACGAACTCGAAGTTGCCGAAGTCGAGCATGTCCACGTCGGCGATCGCGTCGGCCCCGGGCGTCTTCGGGGTGCCCGACGTGTCCACCGCGGCGTCCGACCGGTCGCACGAGGCGAGCACCACGACGACGAGTAGGGCGGCCCCGCGTTTCATCCAAGAGATCATACGACTCCCACCTAGGACGGGTTGAGCCCCTTGGAAATGTCGCTCCGGTAGGCCTTGAGGGCCGGGAGCAGGCCCACCAGGATTCCCAATATTAGCAGGCTCCCGATGACCGCGCCCTCGAGCGGATGGAAGGCCCAGCCCGTGATGGAAAGGCCGGCCTGCGACCGCAGGACGCGACCCGCGGCCTCGGCGAGGAAATGGCCCCCCACGACGCCCGAGAGTCCCCCTATCAGGCAGAGGGTCGTGGCCTCCATCAGGATGATCGCGAGAATCGTGGACCGGCGGGCGCCCAGCGCGCGCAGGATGGCGATCGGCCGCCTCCGTTCGCTCATCGAGTTGTAGATCGAGACCAGGATGGAGACGCCTCCGACCACGATCACCAGGATCGAGACCGCGATCAGGAGCGCGTTCACGTTGCCGAACCACTCGAAGAGCCGCCCCACGACGGCGCCGGGGAGGACCCCCATGGCGTCGGTCCTTCGTCCGAGGGTGTACACGAGATCGCGCGCGGCGAGGTTGCCCTTCGACTTCACGATGATGGCGGAGATTTCCGGCCCCCGGCCCTCCTGGCCGGGCTTGGGATGGCCCTTGATCGCGAAGAAGCTCTCGAGGTTGATGAAGATCGCGCGGTCGTTCGGCGTCCCGGTGGGGCGGAGGACGCCGGTCACCGTCCACTTCTCCTCGTGGGCCGTGACGCCGGGACCCTCGTCGATCCCGTGCGAGGCGACGAACGTCGAGCCCGCGCCGAGCCCCGTCGCCGCGGCCGCCGCGCTTCCGACAACCGCCTCGAACGGCATCTCGTGCGCACCGTGATCGTGATCCGGCGGTGCGTTCATCACGTGGTCCAGCCGGTCCTCGGAGAAGTCGAAGACGCGGCCGGCCGAAAGTTCGAAGCTCCGCCCCGGCAGGACTTCGAACTCCTTGAGGAAGCGGTCGGAGGTCCCCACGAGGCGGAAGCCGTGGTAGGAATCGCCGACGGCGACGGGCACGGCCATCTTGACGCGCTTGTCGGCGGCGAGCTCCTTGTACAGCCCGTAGGGGATGTTCCCCGGCGACTTCTCGAGGTGGTAGACGGTGTTCAGGACGAGCTGGAGCTCGCTCCCCTTGGCGCCGACAATCAGGTCGTACCCGAACGCGCTTTGGGCGAACGCCGCCTGGCTCTGCTCCTTCACCGTGAGGATCGCGACGACGACGGCGACGCCGAGGGCGATCGAGAGCGACGTCAGCGCCGACGACAGCGTGCGCTGTCGCAGGTTCTTGAAGACGATGCGGAATAGAGACAAGTTCTATGTAATCCTAGACTTCAGACTTCAGACTTCAGACTTCAGACTTCGGACTTCGGAGTTCAGGCTGTCATCCGTCATCGGTCATCCGTCATCAGTTTTGTAGTTTGGAGAGATCCATTACATCCGGGAAACTCGCCACCACCTGGGGCTGGTGGGTCACCAGGATCAGCGTGCGGTTCTTCTCGGCGCACACTTCCTTCAGGAGCGCGATGATGGTCTCGCCCGTGGTCGGATCGACGTTGCCTGTGGGTTCGTCCGCGAGAATGACCTGCGGGTCGTTCGCAAGGGCGCGCGCGATGGCGACGCGCTGCTGCTGGCCCACCGACAACTCGGAGGGGCGGTAGCCTTTCCGGTCCGAGAGCCCGACGCGGTCAAGGAGCCGGTTCGCGCGATCGCGGTCGACGCCGCCGCCGAAGAGCATCGCGACAAGCACGTTCTCGAGCGCGTCGAATCCATCGAGCAGGTTGAACGTCTGGAACACGTAGCCCAGGTGTCGGGCGCGGAACCGGTCCCGCTTCGCTTCCGGCAGGACGGTCACGTCGGTGTCGCCGATGACCACCCGCCCCGCGTCCGGGGACACGATGCCGCCGAGGACGTTGAGAAACGTCGTCTTCCCCGATCCGCTTTGGCCGGTGATCACCCATTGCGCGCCGTCGGGAATCTCGAGACGGCCGATGCGCAGGACCTCGTGCGCCGAGCCGTCCGGCGCGCGGAATGTCTTCCGCAAGTCCTCGACGCGGATAATCATGAATTGCAAACCTAACACATGAATGCGGGACCGGGGATTGATATCCTTTACGCCGATGCGGGCACTTCTTGCAGCTTGGGTCGCTCTCGTTCTGATCGCCCCCGGCGGAATTCAGGAAACGGGGAGCCGAAAGCCCGGGGTCTTCGCCCTTCGAAACGCCACGCTCTCGCTCGACGCCGCCACCACGATCGGGAAGGGCACGATCGTCCTGCGCGACGGGTTCATCGAGGCGGCGGGAGCCGAGACGCCGATCCCCGCCGACGCGGAAATCATCGACGCAACCGGCCTCTACATCTACCCGGGATTCATCGACGGCCTCAGCTCCGCGGGCCTGGGCGACACGAAGCGGACGCCGGAGGAGCGCAAGAAGGCCGAGGCGACGCCCACGGACTTCGTCGCCGACTCCCTCGGCGGGATGGAGTCCGCGAACCGCAAGGGGATCCGGCCCGAGTTCCGCGCGGCGGACGTCGTCACGTTCGGCGAAGACGACATCAAGAAGCACCAGCGCGGCGGGTTCTCGGCCGTGCACGTCGCCGCCTCCGAGGAGTACTTCGGCGGCTCGGCCGCCCTCGTGTCGCTGAACGGGGGGACCCGGCGCGAGATCGTCGTCCGTCCGCGGACGGGGATCGCGGGCTCGTTCCGCACGTACGGCGACGGCTACCCGTCGACGCCCATGGGGGTCATGGCCCAGCTTCGCCAGGTGCTCCTCGACGCCCAACGCCTGCGCGTCCTGGTGACGGCGTACGAGAAGGAACCCGAGGGCCGCGCGCGGCCCCCGTCCGACCGCTCGCTGGAATCGCTCTGGCCCGCGCTCGACCGCGAGATCCCCGTCTTCATGGAGGCGAACACCGAGCTGGAGATCGAGCGCGCGCTCACGCTGGCCTCCGAGTTCAAGCTCGACGTCGTGATCGCGGGCGGGCGCGAATCGGGCCTGGCGGCGAAGCGGCTCAAGGAGACGGGAGCCCGCGTCCTCCTGGGCCTCAAGTTTCCCCTCGAACCCAGGCGGCCCAAGAAGGCCGCCCCGGGTCCGTTCAAAGAGGGCGAGGTCGAGGAGCTGCCGAAGCCGCGGAAACGGTACGACGACGAGAGGCGCGAGTGGGAGCGGCGCGTCCGCTCGGCCATCGCGCTCCACGAGGCGGGCGTGCCCTTCGCCTTTTCGACCTCGGGCCTCGGCGAGCCGTCGGCCGCGTTCAAGCAGATCGCGAAGCTCGTCTCCCGGGGGCTGCCGCGCGAGGCGGCCGTCCGGGCCCTGACCTCGGCCCCCGCGTCGATCCTGCGGGCGGAGGCCGCGTACGGGAAACTCGCCCCCGGTCGGGCCGGGAACGTCACCGTGCTCACCGCGCCGCTGGGATCCCCCGACGCGCGCGCGCGCTTCGTCTTCGCGGACGGACGGAAGTTCGACCTCGACCCCGCGGGCAAGGCCGACGCCGCGGCCGACATGGACCTGAACGGCGTCTGGACGCTGACCGTCGAGAAGAGCGACGCGGGGCCGCTGACGATCAAGGCCGCGCTGACGCAGAAGGACCGTGAACTCGGCGGCGTCCTCAGCTCCACGAGTTTCGGAGGCGGGGCCATCACGTTCGGCCGCGTGACGGGCCGGTCGTTCTCGTTCAGCGCCCGCGTCAAGGTCGACGGCGAAGACACGGAACTCGACGTGCGCGGCGACAAGAAAGACGACGCGATCGAGGGAAAACTCTCGGGGCCGTTCGGCGACGACCTGTCCTGGAAAGGGAAGAAGGCCCCATGATTCGCATGCGACTTCTCCTGCTCGGCGCGATCCTCACCCTGCCCACGTGGGCCCAGGACCCGCCCAAGCCCGCCGAGGTCGCGGATGCAGACGTCGAGACGGACGTCGATCGCGTGCCCGCGACGAAGACGGGCGGAAATGTCCTGCTGAAGGGCGCCCGCCTCCTGACGCTGGGCCCCGCCGGAACGATCGAAGGCGGGTCGATCCTCATCCGCGACGGCAAGATCGCCGCGGTGGGCAAGGATGTCGCCGCTCCCGCGGGCGTGGCCACGATCGACGCGGCCGGCCTCACGGTCATGCCCGGCATCATCGACTGCCATTCGCACATCGCCGTCGACGGGGGTCTCAACGAGGCGACGCAGACCGTCACCGCGGAGGTGCGGGTCCGCGACGTCCTCGAGCCCACGGACGTGGCGATCTGGCGCGCGGCGGCGGGCGGCGTCACGGCCGCCAACGTCCTGCACGGAAGCGCCAACGCGATCGGCGGCCAGAACGCCGTGATCAAGATGCGGTACAAGGTCCCGCCCTCGAAGCTCCTCTTCGAGGGCGCCCCGCCGGGGATCAAGTTCGCGCTCGGCGAGAATCCGCGGCAGTCGAACTGGGGCAGCCGCGGCACGCGGTTCCCGAACACGCGCCCGGGCGTCGAGGCCGCCATGCGGCGCGCGTTCACCGAGGCGCAGGAATACCGAAAGTCGTGGGAGGAGCACGGCAAGGCCCGCGCGGCCGGCAAGGTCACCGAACCGCCGCGGCGCGATCTCCGGCTCGAGACCCTGGCGGGGATCCTCGCGGGCGAGATCCGCGTCCACTGCCACTGCTACCGCGCCGACGAGATCCTCATGGTGATGAAGCTCGCCGAGGATTTCGGATTCAAGATCTCGACGCTCCAGCACGTCCTCGAGGGCTACAAGGTCGGACCCGAGATCGCGGCGCACGGCGCGGGGGCCTCCACGTTCAGCGACTGGTGGGGATTCAAGATCGAGGCCTACGACGCCACCCCCTGGAACGCCGCGCTCATGGCCGAGGCGGGCGTCGTCGTGTCGTTGAACTCCGACAGTGACGAGCTGATCCGCCACCTCTACATCGAGGCCGCGAAGGCGGTGAAGTACGGCGGCGTCTCGGAGACCGAGGCGCTGAGGATGATCACGCTCAACCCGGCGCGGCAGCTGGGGATCGCGTCGCGCGTCGGGACGATCGAGCAGGGCAAGGACGCGGACCTCGCGATCTTCAACGGGCATCCGCTCTCGCCGTTCAGCCGGTGCGTCATGACGCTCGTCGACGGCGAGGTCGTCTTCGAGCGCCGGAAGGACGCGGATCTCGCGACGCCCGGGTTCGCCCCGGCGGGCCGGGCCCGGCGCGCCCCGCTGGCGATTCCGAAAGCCGATGCCTACGCCGTGACGAACGTGGCGATCTACCCCGTCGACGCGCCGCCGGTGCCGGCGGGAACGCTCGTGATCCGCGACGGGAAGATCGAATCGATCGGAACCGGCGCCGCTCCGGAAGGCGTCACCGTGATCGACGGGACCGGCCTATCCGCCTACCCCGGCCTGATCGACTCGGGCACGGCGATCGGACTCACCGAGATCGGCTCGGTGCACGGCACGCGGGACGAGACGGAGATCGGGACCTTCCAGCCGGACCTCCTCACGTCGACGGCGCTCAATCCGCACTCGGAACACGTGGCCGTCGCGCGCGCCAACGGCCTGACGACCGTCTTCACGGGACAGGGAGGCGGGCTCGTGGCGGGGCAGGCGTCGCTCATCCGCCTCTCGGGATGGGTGCCGCGCGAGATGACGGTCAAGGATCCGCTGGGGCTCGTCGTGAATTTCCCGCCGGTGCGCAAGCCGGACCGCGATCCCGACGAGAAGAAGCCCGACAAGGAGGACACGCGCCTGCGGGACCTGCGCGAGTTCTTCGGGATGGCGAAGCGGTTCGCGGCGCGCGTGGAGGGGGCGAAGCGGGGGGCGCTGCCGCCGCCGGAACGGGACCTCAGGCTCGAGGCGATGGTTCCCTACATGCGAGGGGAGCGGGCCGTCATCTTCAACGCCGATCTCGCGGACGACATCAAGGCCGCCGTGCGGTTCGCGGAGGAGTTCGGACTCAAGACCGTGATCGCGGGCGGCGCGCAAGCCTGGAAGGTCGCGCCGTTCCTGGCGGAACGGAAGATCCCCGTCCTCGTCGGTCCGGTCTTCCGCCTCCCCAACGACCGGTATGACCCGTACGACTCCGCGTACTGGAACGCCGCGCGCCTGCACAAGGCGGGCGTGCCGTTCGCGATCCGCTCGGCGGACGCGTCCAACGCGCGCAACCTCCCGTACCACGCTGCGATGGCGGCCGCGCACGGCTTGCCGCGCGACGAGGCGCTCAAGGCGATCACGCTCTACCCCGCGCGCATCTTCGGCGTCGAGGACCGGATCGGCAGCCTGGGGCAGGGCAAGGCGGCGGACCTGATCCTGACGACGGGCGATCCGCTCGAGGTGATCACGGACGTGGTCGCCGTCTTCATCGACGGCAAACCCCA
>DASRJF010000160.1:0-2126 GCA_035649615.1 Planctomycetota bacterium
CGCCGGTCCAAGAGCCCTTGGTAGCCGAAATGCCGCAGCCGCCAGCGAATGCGCCGGATCGTGCGCGGACTGTAGCCCAGGATGTCGGCGGCCTGGCCCCACGTGAGCTTCCCATCAATGGCCCGGAGAATCACTTCCTGCACCTTCATGGCTCGCTCCACCACCGCGCGCGCGTAGGCCATGGCCTCCTCCCCGGAGGTCATTCCTGCCACGCCACGCCGTTAGAGTGGCCATCTCACGTATTAATGCGGGGCGGTCAACTCACGTATCTCCAACACGCAGCGGTCGACCGTTTGACAGCGCGGCGTCTCGCTGGTAGCTTCCGCCGCGTCGGTCCGGCGTCTCACGGGCTCGACGTCCCGTCCCTTTCGGTTCCGTCCCTGATCGGTTCAGTTCCGGCGAACGCCCAAAATTTCGGGAGGTGCCAGATGGCGACAGGGATCCGGCGTCACCGCACTCTCATCCTCGCCTGCGCGCTCACGGTCGTGGTCGGCTGTCTGACCGTCCTCGCTGCCGCGCAGCCCTCGGAGACACCGCGCCGTGGCGGCGTCCTCCTGGCGGCCATCGGTGCCGACGCGCCAAGCCTCGACCCGCACCAGGAGCAAACCTTCGCCACGCTCCAGCCGGTCTCTCCGCTCTACAGCACGCTCTTGCAGATCGATCCGTACGGCTACCCGAACATCATCGGCGACGTGGCCAGTGAGTGGAAGATCTCGCCCGACGGGCTCCTCTACACGTTCAAGATCCGCTCCGGCATCCGCTTCCACGACGGCTCGCCGCTGACCTCCACCGACGTCAAGGCGAGCTACGACAAAATCCTGTTTCCGCCGGAAGGCGTGCGCAGCATCCGAAAAGAGCACTATTCGGCCGTGGCGGGCGTCGAGGCGCCGGATCCGAGCACCGTCACGTTCAAGCTCAAGTTCCCGTCGGCCTCGCTGCTCACGAATCTCGCCTCGCCCTGGAACGTGATCTTCCCGAAGAAATATCTCGACAGCGACCCGAACTACTTCAAGAGCAACGTCGTGGGCTCCGGGCCCTTCCGGTTCAAGAGCTATACGCGCGGGTCGTCGTTCGAAGGCGAGCGCAACCCCGACTACTTCGTCAAGGACCGGCCGTATCTGAACGGCTACAAGTACTTCATCAGCACGGAGACGTCGGTGCGCGCGGCGGCGGTCCGCTCCGGACGCGCCTACGTCGAGTTCCGGGACTTGCCGCAAGCCGAGGTCGAGGCGATCCGCAAGCACCTGGGCGACAAGGTCATGGTCCAGCAGACTCCATTCGTCATCCACTTCGACGTCACGATCAACAACACCGTAAAGCCCTTCACCGACATTCGCGTGCGAAAGGCGCTCAACCTCGGCATCGATCGATACACGGCGGGCAAGGTCCTCTCTCCGCTCACGGGCCTGCGCGACGTCGGAGCGTTTACCCGCCCAGGTACGGAGTGGGCGATGCCTCAAGCCGAGCTCGAGAAGTTTCCCGGCTTCGGGCGCGACGCTGAAAAGAACCGGGTCGAGGCCAAACGACTCCTGGCCGAGGCGGGCTACCCGAACGGCTTCAAGATGGTGCTGAAGAATCGCAACATCAAGCTCCCCTACCAGGACTGGGCCGTGTACGTGATCCAGGAATGGCGCAAGATCGGGATCGAGGCCGAGCATCGGCCTCTCGAGACGGCGTCCTGGTACGCCGACGCGCGCGACCAGGGCAACTTCGAGCTGGTCGTGTTTCCGACGGGCCACTTCGTCGACGATCCCGACGCGTTGCTCGCGCCCTTCATCACCGGGTCGTCGCAGAATTGGGCCCGCTTCTCCAATCCGGCGATCGACGATCTCTACAACCGTCAGGCGCGGACCCTCGATCCGGCCGAGCGCCGTCGGCTCGTCGTCGAGCTCCAGAAGATCGTTCTGGAGAACGCGTATCACATCCCCGGTTTGTGGTGGTCGAGGAACGTCGTGCACTGGGCCAAGATGAAGAACTGGGTGGCGCCGCCCAGTCACTTCACCAATCAAAAGCTCCAGGACGTGTGGCTATCGGAGGACTGACATGCGACGCCATCTGCCGATCGTCGCCCTCGTCTGGCTCTGTGTCGTGCTCGTCTCCCTGATCGCGGCCGTGCCCGCCGCGAT
>DASRJF010000161.1:0-3071 GCA_035649615.1 Planctomycetota bacterium
TTCCAGATTCCAGCTTCTAGATTCCAGATTCCGTTCTCTGCTACGATGATCGGTTTACCATGGACCCCAAGAACGCGATCATCATCCGCGGAGCGAGGCAGCACAACCTGAAGGGCGTCTCGCTCTCGATCCCGCGCGACCGCCTCGTGGTCATCACGGGCCTCTCCGGCTCCGGCAAGTCGTCGCTCGCCTTCGACACGATCTACGCCGAGGGCCAGCGCCGGTACGTGGAGTCGCTCTCCGCCTACGCGCGCCAGTTCCTCGAGCAGCTCCAGAAGCCCGACGTCGAATCGATCGAGGGGCTGCCGCCGACGATCTCGATCGAGCAGCGCGCGGGCCACGCGACGCCGCGGTCGACCGTCGCCACCGGCACGGAGATCTACGACTACCTGCGCCTCCTCTACGCGCGCGTGGGCCATCCCTCCTGCTACAAGTGCGGGCGGCCCATCACGCAGCAGACCCCGGACCAGGTCGTCGACGCCCTGTTCGCGATCCCGCCCGGCTCGAAGCTCGTCCTGCTCGCCCCGCTCGTCCGCGGGAAGAAGGGCGCGCACCGGGACGTCTTCGAGCGCGTCCGGCGCGAGGGATTCGTCCGCGTGCGGGTCGACGGCAAGATCGAGGAGGTGAAGGACGTCGTCACGCCGGACAAGAACAAGAAGCACGAGATCGAGGCCGTCGTCGACCGCCTCGTCGTCGAGCCGGGGCTCAGCCGGCGCCGCCTCGCGGACTCGGTCGAAACCGCCCTGAAGCTGGGCGACGGCCTGCTGATCGCCGCGATCGACGGGAAGGACAAGCTCTTCAGCGAGACCTACGCCTGCCCCTGGTGCGGGCTCAGCTTCGGCGAGATGCAGCCGCGCCTGTTCTCCTTCAACAGCCCCTACGGCGCGTGCCCGACCTGCGACGGCCTCGGGACCCGGCCGGAGATCGACGAGGACCTCGTCGTCCCGGACAAGGCGAAGTCGCTCAAGGACGGCGCGATCGAGCCCTGGCGCAAGCTCGGCCGCCGGATGACGATCCGGTACGGGCGGCGGCTCCGCGAGTTCTGCGACCTCTTCGGCGTGAAGCCGGGCGTCCCGTTCGAGTCGATCCCGGCCGAGGCGCGCCGCATCCTCCTCCACGGCACGACCCCCGAGGACGAGAAGCGGCGGAACGCCTGGTTCGAGGGCGTCATCCCGAGCCTCATGCACCGCTTCGAGCACACGGAGAGCGACTTCATCAAGCGGCGCATCCTCGCCTACATGAGCGAGCTGCCGTGCCCGGACTGCAAGGGCCGCCGGCTCCGCCCCGAGGCGCTCTCGGTCCGGGTGGGGGAGAAGAACATCGACGAGGTCGCGCGGATGACGATCTCGGGCGCCTCCGCCTTCTTCGACGCCCTGGAGCTGACGAAGGAGGAGCGGACGATCGCGCGCCTCATCCTGCGCGAGATCCGGAGCCGCCTCCAGTTCCTCGTGGACGTCGGGCTCGACTACCTGACGCTCGACCGCCGCAGCTCGACGCTCGCGGGAGGCGAGGGGCAGAGGATCCGGCTCGCGTCCCAAGTCGGCAGCGGACTCGTCGGAGTGTGCTACGTCCTCGACGAGCCCACGATCGGCCTGCACGAGCGCGACAACCGGCGCCTGCTGGACACGCTGGAGAAGCTGCGCGACCTCGGCAATTCCGTGATCGTCGTGGAGCACGACGAGGAGACGATCCGCCTGGCGGACCACCTCGTCGACATCGGGCCCGGCGCGGGGCTCCACGGCGGCGAGGTCGTCGCGCAGGGGCGGATCGAGGACCTGGTCGCGGAGAAGCGCTCGATCACGGGCCGCTTCCTGGGCGGGGCGGAGGAGATCGCGCTTCCGGCGGGACGCCGGGACGTGCGGGCGGCGCGGGCCATCGAGGTGCGCGGCGCGCGCGAGAACAACCTGAAGGACGTCACCGTCCGCTTCCCGATGGCGGGGCTCATCTGCGTCACGGGGGTGTCGGGGTCCGGCAAGAGCACGCTCGTGCAGGAGGTCCTCTACAAGGGCCTCGCCCGGCTGCTCCACGGCGGGCGCGACAAGCCCGGGGCGCACGACCGCATCACGGGGTACACGTCGCTCGAGAAGGTCGTCGTCATCGACCAGTCCCCGATCGGCCGCACGTCGCGGTCGAACCCCGTGACCTACACCGGGGTGTTCGACGAGATCCGGAAGCTCTACGCGATGACGCGCGAGGCGCGCGCGCGGGGCTACGCGCCGGGCCGGTTCAGCTTCAACGTGAAGGGCGGGCGGTGCGAGGCGTGCGAGGGGCAGGGGACGAAGGTCATCGAGATGCACTTCCTGCCCGACGTCTACGTGACGTGCGAGGAGTGCAAGGGCCGCCGCTACAACCGCGAGACGCTCGAGGTCAAGTACAAGGGGAAGGACATCGCCGCCATCCTGGACCTGCCCGTCGAGCAGGCGCTCGAGTTCTTCGCGAGCTTCCCCAAGATCCACCGCGTGCTGAAGACGCTCGACGACGTGGGCCTCGGCTACATGGCGGCGGGCCAGTCGTCGACGACGCTTTCCGGCGGCGAGGCCCAGCGCGTGAAGCTGGCGTCGGAACTCGGCCGCGTCTCGGGCGGCCACGCGCTCTACATCCTCGACGAGCCGACCACCGGCCTCCACTTCGCGGACATCAAGAAGCTCCTGGCCGTCCTGGGCCGGCTCGTGGACATGGGGAACACGGTCGTGATCATCGAGCACAACATGCACGTCATCAAGACCGCGGACTGGATCATCGACCTCGGCCCCGAGGGCGGCGACGGCGGCGGCCGGGTCGTGGCGCAGGGGTCGCCGGAGGAGATCGTCCGTGTCGCCGAGTCTCACACGGGCAAGTACCTCAAACCCTACCTGGCGAGTGAGAAGGCGGCGGCGTCCTAAAGACGATTTGCGATTGGCGATTGGCGATTGGCGATTGAAGAGTCACGGACGGAGCACAATGAATTGTCCAAGGCTGCGCCGTAAGGTTTTGGCGGGATTGGCGCTCGCATTCGCCGGCGCGTCGTGCGCCGGCCTGTCGGAGAAGCGCACTTGCGTGGCGGAGTTCTCCTCCTGGGCGGTGGAGCTGAC
>DASRJF010000162.1:0-8338 GCA_035649615.1 Planctomycetota bacterium
CTGTCCTACTCGGTCGACCTCTATCGCCACTTCCATGCGAATCCCGAGCTGTCCTACAAGGAAGTGAAGACCGCCGCGCGATTGGCCAAGGAATGGCGCGAGGCGGGCTGGGAAGTCACCGAGGGAATCGGCGGCACGGGAGTCGCGGCCGTGTTCCGCAACGGCCCAGGTCCCGCGCTCCTCGTGCGCGTCGACATGGACGCGCTGCCGGTGAAGGAAGAGACGGGGCTTTCCTACGCGGCGACCGGCGATGTCATGCACGCGTGCGGACATGACCTCCACATGGCCGCGGGCGCCGGGCTCGCCAAGGTGCTCGCCGACCTCAAGTCCAAATGGAAGGGCACCGCGATCCTCATCGGCCAGCCCGCGGAGGAGCTCGGCACCGGTTCCAAGCGCATGATCGAGGATCCCGCGTTCGACAAGTTCATCGCGGGCGCCGGCACTCCGTCGTGGTGTCTTTCGATCCACGATTCGAACGAGCTTCCCGCAGGATCGGTGGGGGTGTGCCCGGGCTGGGCCACCGCCAATGTCGACACGGTCGACATCACGATCCATGGAAAAGGAGGGCACGGCGCGCGGCCGGAGCAGACCGTCGATCCGATCGTGATCGCGTCGGAGCTCGTCCTCTCGCTGCAGACGATCGTCAGCCGCCAGATCAAGCCGGGCACGCCCGCCGTGATCACCGTGGGGTCCATCCATGCGGGAACGAAGCACAACATCATTCCCGCCGAGGCCCGACTCCAGCTGACGGTGCGGTCCTACGAGGACTCCGTGCGGGAACGCCTCCTGGCGGAGATCCGAAAACGCGCCGAGCAAATCGCCGCGGCCCACGGCGCGCCGAAAGTTCCGGAGATGAAGACGGATCCGGAGTATTGTCCGGCGCAATTTCACGATCCGAAGCTGGCGGAACGGATGACCGTCGTCTTCCGGAGAGTGCTGGGCGAAGACGGAGTGCGGGCCATGCCGCCGGTCATGGGAGGCGAGGATTTCGGGAGGTTCGGAAAGCGCTTCGGAGTCCCCTGCCTCCAGTACTCGGTCGGCGCCGTCGATCCGGGGAAGATGGGAACGGACATCCCGCCGATGCACTCGAGCCGGTGGGCGCCGGCGGCCGAGCCCGCGCTGAAGACGGCGCTCGTCACGCTGACGGCCGCGGCCCTCGACCTGCTCCGCTAGACTCCGAAGACCCGCTTGATCTCATCGACGATCTTCGACTTCGGCGGTCCCGCCAGGCGCGCGACTTCCTTCCCGCCCTTGAAGAAGACGATCGCCGGGATCGCCATGATGCCCAGCGACGACGCGGTGTCGGGACTGACGTCGACATTCATGGCGAGGATGTCGACCTTGCCCGCGTACTCCTTCGCGACCTGCTCCAGCACGGGAGCGATGGCGCGGCAGCCCCCTCACCATTCGGCCCAGAAGTCGACAATCGTCGGGCGCGCATTCTTGAGGACGCTCGACTCGAACGTGGCGTCGGACGTTTCTGCGAGGGCGCTCATTCCAGGAGTCTCCGGAACAGGGGAATCCTAGCGAATTCGAACGCGAATCACACCCCGGAAGCGGGGCCCACGGAGCGGGGGCGCTCCTCGATCTTCAATATCTCGCGAACTTCCTTCTGTCCGGCCATGCCGAGATCCGCCAGTTTCCGCGCGGACCTCAGCACGTTCGACTCGAACGAACCGATCGTCTTGTTGAAAGCGTCGACGGCGCCTTCGAGGGACGAGCCCAGCTTCAAGAAGTGCTCGGACATCGTGGCCGCGCGATCGTGAAGCTCGCGGCCGAGATCGCTGATCTTGCGCGCGTTCTCGACGATGACCTCCTGCTTCCAGCCGTAGTACACCGCCTTCAGAAGCGCGATCAGCGTGGTGGGCGCCGCGAGGATCACGTTGCGTCCGGTTCCCTCTTCGAGCAGCGTCGGGTCATGCTCGAGGGCCGCGCTGAAAAACGCCTCCCCCGGGAGGAACAGCACCACGAAATCCGGAGCGGGGGAGAATCTCGCGAAGTAGCTCTTCGAACTGAGGCTGAACATGTGAGTCCGGACCTGCTGGGCGTGCTCCTTCAGCTTCGCCGTCCGTTCGTCGCCGGCCGGGCGCTCCAGCGCCTCGAGGTAGGCGATGAGCGGCACCTTCGAGTCGACCACGATGTTCTTGCCCCCGGGGAGCTTGACGACGAGATCAGGCCGGAGCCGGCCGGCCTCCGCCGTTTCCTGTTCGATGAAGTCGCAGTGATCCAGCATGCCGGCGATCTCGACCACGCGTTTCAGCTGGATCTCACCCCACCGGCCCCGAACGTCGGGTTTGCGGAGCGCCGTGACCAGGTTGCCGGTTTCCGACTGGAGCTTCTGCACTTCGCGCGTCAGGTTCGAATACGCCTCCTGCCGGTGCCCCTCCAGGGTCTTGAGGCTGTCCTGGACCTTGCCGAGCGTCTGGCGCACCGGTTCGAGGACGCCCTTGATCTCCTCCGTGCGCACCGCGAGATGGCCTTCGGCCTCTTTCTGGATCGCGCCGAGTCGTTCGTGGGCCAGGGAGAGGAATCCGTCGGTGTTCGCCTTGAGGGCGTCGGCGGCCAGCGCCTGGAAGGTGTCCTTGAGCCGCTGCTCGGCGGTTTCGAACGCGCGCCGCATCTCGGTCGCGCGCGCCTCCGCCGCGGCCGCCGCGGCCCGGCCCCGGGCGGAGGCCAGCATCCACGCGACGACCCCGCCCGCGAGTATTCCGACGGCCAAGCCGATCCATTCCATGCGTCGGTTATGGTAGGGTTAACCCCCTCCCTTCACCATTCAAAACCGAATATCATGGAAACCGTGGACGATCGCGAGCTGTTCATCAACCGCGAGCTGAGCTGGCTCGAGTTCAACGCCCGGGTGCTCGAGGAGGCGCAGGATGCCTCCACGCCCCTTCTCGAGCGGCTGAAGTTCCTCGCGATCTTCAGCGGCAACCTGGACGAGTTCTACATGGTCCGGGTCGCCGGGCTGAACAATCGCGATCCGGGCGAAATTTCGAGTCCCGAGGCGCTCGACGGATCCTCCACCCATGACGTGCTGGAGCGCGTCTCCAAGCGCGTCCACGCGCTGGTCGACGAGCAGTACCGCATTCTCCGGCAGGAGGTCCTCCCCGGGCTCGCCCGGGCCGGATTGAAGCTGGTCTCCGTTTCCGAGCTGGCCGCGCCGGCCCAGGCGGAGCTCGAAACGTACTTCCAGCAGAAGGTGATGCCGGTCCTGACGCCCATGGCGATCGACCCGGCCCACCCGTTCCCCCACATCCAGAACCGCTTCCTCTATCTCGGCGTCTTCCTGAAGTCGAAGACCCGGGGCAAGGTGCGCGCGCCCGAGACGTTCCTCGCCATCATCCCGGTTCCGCCCATCCTTCCCCGGTTCGTCCCCGTGTCGTCGTCGGACGGACAGCAGTTCGTCCTGCTGGAAGAGCTCATCGGCGGCCACCTGGAGCAGCTTTTCCAGGGATTCTCGGTCCAGGAGTACACGATCTTCCGTCTCACGCGCGACCAGGACTTCGAGCTGTCGAACCAGGACTCCGAGGATCTGATGAAGCAGATCCAGTCGGAGCTCTCGAAGCGGAAGCGCGGCGCGGCGGTCCGCCTCGAAATCGGAAAGCAGGTGTCGGAGGCGCTGGAGCGCGCGCTCACGGGCTGGTTCGAGCTCGAGCGGCGCGACGTCTTCGCGATCGACGGCCCGCTGAACGCGGCGGCGTTCTGGAGCTGGTGGAGCCTCCCGGGATTCACGGCCCTCAAGGATGAGGGGTATTCGCCCCAGCCGCCCAAGCGCGTGCAGAAACACAAAGGCGATCTCTTCTCGCTCGTCCGCCAGGGCGACGTCCTCCTGCACCATCCGTACGAGGGATTCGACGTCGTCGTCGACCTGGTGGAGCAGGCCGCCAAGGATCCGGACGTCCTCGCCATCAAGCAGACCCTGTACCGCACGGGGCGCAATTCGCCCATCGTCGCGGCCCTGTCGCACGCGGCGGAGCGGGACAAGCAGGTCACCGCGCTCGTCGAGCTCAAGGCCCGATTCGACGAGGAGGCGAACATCGAGTGGGCGAGGCAGCTCGAACGCGTCGGCGCCCACGTCGTGTACGGCCTCGTGGGACTGAAGACCCACTGCAAGGTGACGCTCGTCGTCCGCAACGACGGCGACCGGATCCGCCGCTACGTCCACCTGGGCACGGGCAACTACAACCCCTCGACGGCCAAGATGTACACCGATCTCGGCCTGATGACGTGCGACGACCGCATCGGCGAGGAGGTGTCGCTCCTCTTCAACATGATGACGGGCTACTCGCTCCCCCCGAAGTGGCAGAAACTCGCGGTGGCTCCGCACGGGCTGCGCGAGTGGGCCATCGACAAGATCGAACGGGAGATCGCCCACAGGCAGGCGGGGCGCGACGCGCGCATCGTCGTGAAGATGAACGCGCTGGTCGACGGCGCGGTCATCCGGGCGCTCTACCGCGCGTCGCAGGCGGGCGTGCCGATCGAGCTGGTGATCCGCGGCATCTGCTGCCTCCGGCCGGGGCTCCCCGGCGTGAGCGAGACGATCCGCGTCCGCTCGATCGTCGGGCGCTATCTCGAGCACAGCCGCATCTTCTACTTCGCGAACGGCGGGTCGCCGGAGGTGTACCTCGGGAGCGCGGACTGGATGCCGCGCAACTTCGACCGGCGCGTGGAAGTCGTGTTCCCCGTCGAGGACAAGGCGCTGAAGCTGCGGCTGATCGACGAGGTCCTCGCGGTGACGCTGCTGGACGACGCCAAGGCCCGGGTGCTGAGGCGGGACGGGACCTACGCGCGGGTCGGCGGTTCGATCTCGAGCCAGGGGGTATTCCAGGACCTCGCGCGCGGAGTGGAACGGACGTTCCAGATGCCTCCGCCCGCGGGAGAGCTGCCGAAGACGGAACCCACGCGCCGCAAGACGGTCGTTCCCGAGAGCTGAGCGGCGATCCCGGATCAATCCACGCCGAGCTGCCACATCAGGAACGTGTATTCGTCGGCCAGCTCCTCGATCGCCTTCGAGAGCGGCTTGCCCGCCCCGTGTCCCGCCTTCTTCTCGAAGCGCAGGAGCACCGGGTGGCCCGAGGAGGTCGCCTGCTGGAGGCGGGCGCACATCTTGCGGGCGTGCAACGGATCCACGCGCGTGTCCTTCTCCGCCGTCAGCAGGAGCACGGCCGGGTAGGAGGTGCGGTCCTTCACGCGGTGGTACGGGGAATAGGCGTAGAGCCACTTGAACTCTTCGGGCTTGTCGGGGTCGCCGTACTCGGGAATCCAGAGGCGCGCGAGCTGGAACCTGGGGTAGCGCACCATGTCGAGAAGGGGGACCGAGCACACGACGGCGCGGAAGAGATCGGGGCGCTGCGTCATCGCTGCGCCGACGAGGAGTCCGCCGTTGGATCCGCCTTCAATCGCCAGGTGCTTCGGCGACGTCACCTTCTCCTTGATGAGCCATTCCGCCGCCGCGATGAAGTCGTCGAACGTGTTCTGCTTGTGGCCGAGCATCCCCGCCTGGTGCCAGGGCTCGCCGAATTCGCCGCCGCCCCGGAGATTGGGAAACGCGAAGACGCCTCCCTTTTCGATCCACGCGACCGCCCCGGGGTTGAAGTTGGGGGTCAACGCGATGTTGAAGCCGCCGTACCCCGACAGGAGCGTGGGCCGCTGCCCGTCGCGCGCGGTGCCCTTCTTCTGAATGAGGAACATCGGGATCGACGTTCCGTCCTTCGACGCATACCGCACCTGACTCCATTCGAACGGCGCGGGGTCGACCGGCGCCTCCAGCCTCTCGAACTCCTTCACGGCGGCGGAGCCGAGGTTGTACCGGAACAAGGACGTCGGAGAGAAAAAAGAGGTGTAGTCGAAGACGATGTCCGCTCCGGCGGGATCTCCGTGGAGCGACCACACCGTTCCCGTATCGGGCAGCGCCACGTCCGTGCTTCCCTGGCCGTCCAAACCCACGATCCGCACGCGGGACGTGGCCTCCTTCAGTTCATGGATCGCCAGCTTCCCGCCCACGACGGCGAACGAGCGGATCGGACCCTCGCCCTCCGGAACGACTTCCTTCCACTGCGCGGGATCCGTTTCCGTCGGGGCGCACGACACGATCCGGTATCGCGGCGCCTTCCAGTTCGTGAGCAGGTAGACGGTGCCCTCGTGGACCGTCGCGTACGTCTTGGCGTCCAGGCCCTTCACCACCGGCACCCAGCGCCCGCCCTCCTGCAAGTCCTTCACGAAAATGTCGCTGCGGGACCAGCCCATGTGCACATCGACGACGAGGTACCGGCCGTCGCGCGACAGGTCGACGTTCGGCCACTCTTCCTTCGCGGTCGGCGCGAAGATCTGCCGGTCCTCGTCGATGGCCGTGCCGAGCTTGTGGAAATAGACCCGCCGGTGGTAGCTCTCCTCGTTCTGGGGCACGCTGCCCGGGGCCGGATACTGCGTGTAGTAGAAGCCGGACTGGTCGGGCGTCCAGGCGATCGCGGCCGCGCGGGTTCGCGGGATCGTATCGGTGAGCTCCTTGCCGGTTTCGACTTCCTTCACGCGCAGCGTGCTCTGCTCGGACCCCCCCTCGGACGTGCCGTAGGCCACCTTGGAGCCGTCGGGCGATGGGTGCCACCAATCGATGGCGACGGTGCCGTCCGCCGCCAGGGAGTTCGGATCGACGAGACGGCGGCCCGCGCCGGAGAAGCCGTCGCGCACATACAGGACGGATTGGTTCTCGAGCGCGGTCCGCTTCGAGTAGAAAATCCGGGAGCCGTACACCTCCGGCGAGCGCAGGCGGCCGATCGCGACCATCTGCTCGATCCGGGCCCGCAGGGCCGCGCGCGAGGGACGCGCGTCGAGCGCCTTCCGCGTCCGCTCGTTCTGGCCGTCGGCCCACGACTTGACCTCGGCGCTGTCTCCATCCTCGAGACTCCGGAAGGGATCGGCCACTGGCTCCCCGTGGATCGTCTCCACCATCGCCGCGGCGGCCTTGGGTGGAGGCGGGGCGGGGGCGACGGAGCCGCCGCCGGTCGCGCACCCGGCGAGCAGGAGCAGGAAGAGAGAGCGTCGCATGGTTGCCTCCCGGAACAGATACCAGAGATCAGGCATCAGTAGATATCAGAGGTCGGTCACCGGCCACAGCACTTCTTGAATTTCTTGCCGCTGCCGCACGGACACGGATCGTTGCGTCCGATCGGCGCCGTGCCGCGCCGGACGGGTGGAATCCGGACACCGCCCCCGGGACGGAGACGCTCGAGGTAGGCCGGGGCGAGCGCCCTCACGAACGCGGCCCCGCCGGAATGGCGGCCCTGGGCTTGCAAGGCCTCGATGAAGAGAGCGACGATCTCCGGCGCCCGGGATCGGACTTCCACCGGAAGCTCCAGCGCGGGGAGGCGATCGAGCATCGCGGCCCGGAATCCCGCCTCGCCGACTTCGTCGGGTCCGGTTCCTTCCGCTTCGCAGGCGGCGCGGAGAAACTCGGCGACGAGTTGGACGGCCGCGTCCTTCTCCGCCGGGGCGAGCGCGCCGAAGGCCGGGGTGTCGGCGAAATCCGCCGCCCAGGTCTCGATCCGCTCGCGGTCGTATCCGGAAGGTTCCATGGGGAAATTCTCGCGCCAAGGGCGCGCGCACCTTATATCATCCACCGCCGAAGCCATGATCGCGGAATCGGACGTCACCGCCGACCCCGGAGTGCGCCGCCTGGCGGCCCGCCTCCTCAGCCAGGGCATCCTCCTCGAACGCCTTGCCCGCGCCCCGCGGACCGTCGACACGATTCACCGGCTCCGCGTGCTCACGCGCCGGATGCGCGCCACGTGCTCCGTGGCGAGTCGGTTCGCCCCGGCCGACGCCGTCAAGGACCTGGCGCGGCGGCTCCGCCGGATCGGACGGGCGCTCGGCGGCCGCCGGACCCTGGACGTCGCCGCCATCGACTACGCCGCCCTTTCCGGAGGCCGGACCCATCCCGCCATCGAGAGGGCGCGCGCGGCCGCGGGTTTGAAAGTGGAGCGGCGCCTCCGCGTCAAACACCGCGAGTCCGTGATGGCCGAGCTCCGGTCCGCCGTGGATGCGTTGCGGACGACCGAGACCGAACCGGTCTCGCTGGAGCCGCTCGTCCGGACCCGCCTGGCGAAGATCCGCGAATCGCTCGGAGCGGAATCCAAGGAGGAGCTTCACCAGCTCCGGATCGAGGCCAAGAAACTGCGCTACGCCCTGGAGACGGCGCGCGTCATGGGAATCCGGGCGTGGCGGAACCGCGAACTCGCCCTCAAACGCCTGCAGCGGAGGCTCGGCCGCATCCACGATCTCGAAGCGCTCCGGGCGCTCCTGCCGGCGCGCGATCCGGTGGCGATCCGGGCCGCGGCGCGCG
>DASRJF010000163.1:0-11084 GCA_035649615.1 Planctomycetota bacterium
TTCCGCGACTCCCACTGCTCCCACGTCATGAGGATGTCGCGCGCGCTCGATCCGTTGTGCTTGCCGACGATGCCGAAGGCTTCCATCGTCTCGATGAGCCGGGACGCCCGCGAGTAGCCGACCTGCAGCTTCCGCTGCAGCAGCGAGGTCGACCCGCGCTGCTCTTCGAGCACGACGCGGACCGCATCTTCGAAGAGCTCGTCGTCCATCGACCCCTCCGCCTCGGAAGCCTGGTCGATCTGCACGAGTTCCTGGTGGTAGATCGGTTTTCCTTTGCTCCGGAGGAATTGGACGACGCCGCGGATTTCGTCGTCGCTCGTGAACGTGCACTGGCCGCGCTGGAGCAGGTACGTCGGGGCCATCAGCGTCAGCATGTCGCCCTTTCCAAGGAGCCGCTCGGCGCCCTTGGAGTCGAGTATGATCCGGCTCTCGATCGCGCTCGCCACGCGGAATCCGATGCGCGACGGCATGTTCGCCTTGATGAGGCCCGTGATGACGTCCGTCGAAGGCCGCTGGGTGGCGCAGATCATGTGGATGCCGACCGCGCGGGCCTTGGCGGCCAGCGTGGAGATCGACAGCTCGACCTCCTTGCGCGCTGTCTGCATCAGGTTGGCCATTTCGTCGATGACCACCACGATATAGGGCATGAACGTCGGCGAGGTCTTGGCGTCCTCGTCGGAGACGCCGCGCTCCTTCAGCCGCTCGAGGACGCCCTTCTCGCCGAGCTTGTTGAACGAATCGATGTTGCGCGCCTGGACGCCCTTCAGGAGCACGTACCGGTCCTCCATCTCCTTGAGGAGCCATTCGAGGACCTGCGCGGCCTTGCGGGCGTCGTCGATGACCGGCGCCCAGAGGTGCGGGATCTCCGCGAAAGGCGCGAGTTCGACCTTCTTCGGGTCGATGAGGATCAGCTTCATCTCGTCCCAGCTCATCCCGACGAGGAGCGTCGTGATGATCGTATTGAGGCAGACGCTCTTGCCGGATCCGGTCGAGCCGCCGATCAGGAGGTGCGGCATCGCCGTGAGGCTCTTGACGATCGCCTCGCCGGAATTGGTCTTGCCCAGCACGATCGGGAGCGGGATCTTGCGCAGGTCGCGGTAGCCCTTCTCCAGGAACGACCGCATCCGGACGATGTCGGCCGTCGGATTGGGGACCTCGATCCCGACCGTCGTCTTGTTCGGGATCGGGGCGACGACGCGCACCTGCGCGGCCAGCTTCATCGTCAGCTCCGCCTCGCGCTGGGCGACCGACGAGCACGTCGTGCCCGGGGCGAGCTCCAGCTCGAAGGTCGTGGTCGCGGGCCCGATCTCGTAGTGGACGCACTTCGCCGAGATCTCGTATTCGCGCAGCGTGTTCTCGATGACGGAGATCCGGTCCCGGATCTCCGGTTCGCGCATCGAGTTGAGGCTCTCCCCCGCTTCCTCGAAGATCTCGATGGGCGGCTGCTCGTACGGCAGCAGCTTCGGCCGGTCGTGCGATTCCGCGACGGCCCTGAGGGCGTTGCGCGACTCCCGCTTCGGCGCGGGAATCACGGGCGCGGCGGCGTCGATCACCGGCTTCGGGGCCGGCGATTCCAGTTTGACGCTGGGAGCCGGCCCTGAAGCATGCGCTTCGCTTGGCTTCAGGGCCGGCTCGCGCGCCGCTTCGGCGATCGCCTCGGCCGCCTGGCGGCGCTCCTCGAGGACCGCGCGCGAGATGCCGGTCACGGCGACTTCTTCCGCGTCCCGGATCGGCGCCGGCGCCGCCTTCGCGATCGGTTTCACCGCCGGGCTCCGGCCCAGGAGCCGGCGGGCCCAGGCCGCCGCCGCGACGACGCCCTTGTAGATCATCCAGTCCGTCGCGAGGACGATCGAGACCCCGAAGGCGAGGAGCACCACGAGCCACGTGCCCGCGGTCCCGAGATCGCGCGTGAGCGCCAGCTCCAGGCCCTTGCCGTACACCCCGCCGAGGCCGGGCATCGTGCCGGCCCAGCCGAACGACCGGGGGTCGAACAGGGACTGGATGGACAGGAGCGTAGAGCAGGCGAAGACGGCCACGACGGCCGCGAAGAGTTTCACGTACAGCCCGGCGAGCCGGCGCCGGAAGAAGACGAGGAAGGACCAGAATCCGACGAGGAAGACGACCAGGTAGGCCGCGAGCCCGAAGTGGCCGAGCAGCCCGAACGCAACCCGGGAGCCGAAGAGCCCGCCTCGATTGGCGACCGGGTCGTTCGGCGGATGCTGGATGCTCGGGATGTCCCTCGGGTCGTACGTCACGAGCGACACGAAGACGAAGAAGGCGCACAGGACGAAGAGGAGCGCGCCCAGTTCCTGGAGTTTTTCCCGGAAGGGCGTACGGCCTTCCGCCGTGGCTTCCCTGGCTTTCTTGGCCACATCACCTCCCGCGCGTCAGTACCCAGGCCGCGACGAACAAACCCGCCGCGACGCTGTAGACCGCGAAGACGAGGAACCGGTTCCGGGTCGAGAGTTTCTCCACGACCCGGATCGACGCGAGACTCAGCCCGAAGGCGGTCACCGCCCCCAACACTATCGGCACGAGGGGGAGGTCCACTTGATGGTGGCGCAAGTCCCACAGGTCCTTGACGGACGCGCCGAGGATCGCGGGAATCGAGAGCAGGAAGGAAAAACGCACCGCGTCGGCCCGGTCGATGCCGCACAGCCATCCTGCGCCGATCGTGCTTCCCGACCTGGACAAGCCGGGGAGCCGGATGGCCTGGGCGATCCCGATCGCCAGGATCTTCCACCAGGGCGCGGACGCCAGGGGCTGGACGCCCCGGCCGAGCCTGTCCGCGACGAACAGGTAAAGGCCGTTCACCGCCAGGCAGACGGCGATCAGCATCGGCATCCGATGGGTGGCCGTGATCGCCTTGCCGAAGATGACTCCGACCACGACGATGGGAAGGGTCGCGACGACGAGCGCCGCCGCCTCCCGGCCCGGGGCGCGGATAAGGTCGACGATCCGCCGCCAGAAATAGAGCAGGACGGCCGCCAGCGTGGCGAGGTGGAGGATGAGAATGTAGGCGAGATTGCCTTCCACGTCGTTCCTGCCCATGAAAATGTTGGCGAGCGCCAAGTGGCCGGAGCTCGAGATCGGGAGGAATTCGGTCAGGCCCTGGATGAAGCCGAGAACCAGGGCCTCGGTGATGGACATGGAATCTCCTGCCCATGTATCGGCGGTCGAAGGATCGTTACTTCAGCAGATCGACCAGCAGCCGGGCGAGGACGCTTTTCGAGATCCTCCGGAACGACTCCCGCGAGCCATCCGCGTGGATCACCGTGGCGTCCATCCGGTGGGCGCCGAACGCGGCGGGCGAGTCGAGCACGACGTGATCGAGGCGCTTCGCGGCAAGCTTGGCGAGGGCGTTCGCGACTTCGTCCCGGGTCTCAAGCGCGAAGCCGATGAGGAGGCGCCGCCCCTTCCGCCGCCCCATCTCGCCGAGGATGTCGGGCGTCCGGACCAGGGCGAGGGAAACCCGGGCGGGCCCCTTCTTCATCTTCCCGTCCAGGCGGCGCGCGGGCCGGTAATCGCTGACGGCGGCCGTCGCGATGACCGCCCCGGCGGACCGGTAGGCTCTCATCGCCGCCGCCCGCATCTCGAGCGCGCTCGTGACGCGGACGGTTTTCACGCCGGGGAGATCGGGCAGGGCGGACGGGCCCGTGACCAGGGTCACGCGGTGCCCCGCGCGCGCGGCCGCTTCCGCGCAGGCGAAACCCATGGATCCGGTCGAGGGATTGGAGAGGAAGCGGACGTCGTCGAGGTATTCGCGGGTCGGTCCGGCCGTGATCAGGACGTGCACAGCAGGCTCTCGACTTCCTTCACGATCTGGAGGGGTTCGGCCAACCGCCCTTTCGCGTAGGTCCCGCAGGCGAGGAAACCCTCGCCCGGCTCGATGATCCGGTATCCCAGCTCACGGATCGCGGCCAGGTTCTTCTGGAACGCCTTGTGGCCCCACATCCGGTCGTTCATCGCGGGGGCGACGAGGACGGGACAGCGGACGGCCAGGAGCAGCGACGTGAGCATGTCGTCCGCGAGGCCGTGGGCCATTTTCGCGATGAGGTTCGCCGTCGCGGGCGCGACCAGGACGAGATCCGCCTTCTCGGTCAGCGAGATGTGGGTCGCGTCGATGACGCTCTCGGCGTCGAACTGGTCGACCATCACGCGGATCCGCGTGAGCGTCTGGAAGGTCAGGGGCCCGACGAAGTTCGTGGCGGACGTCGTCATGACGACGGGCACCTGGGCGCCGCGCTGGACGAGCTGGGAGACGACTTCCGCCGCCTTGAAGGCCGCGATGGAGCCGCCGACCCCGACCACGACGGTCTTTCCGTCGAGGGACTTGCCGGCTCCGGCCTTCTTGGCCATTCAGGGGCTCGCGGCGCGCCGACCGCGAACGCTATTCCTTTTTGCGCCTCTTGCCTTCCGGCTCGTCGTCCAGCATCCCCTCCCACTGGAGCTTGCCCTGGCGGATCTCCTCGAGCGCCACGTCGATCAGGTTCTTGTGTTCCGTCTCCACGAGGCGTGCGGCGCCCTTGACGAGCTCCTTCACGCGCTTCTGGATGAGGACGGTCAGCTTGAACCGCCCGCCGAACTTCTCGGCCAGGGCATCGATTTCCGATTTGTCCATCACTCCCTCGATCATATGAGGTTCCTCTTTTTCAATTCTTCCGCGATGTCCCGGGCCGCCTGCTCGACGGTCTGGTTGATCACGGTGACTTGGTATTCGCCCTTGCGCGACATCTCGCCCGACGCGCGCGACAGCCTCCTTTTCGTTTCATTCGGGTCTTCGCCCCGGGCGGCCATGCGCCGCTCCAGGTCGTCCGGGGTGGGCGGCATCAGGAAGATCCCGAGGTAGGGCCGCCCCGAATCCTTCACGGCCGCGTGGCCGTTCACGTCGATGGCCAGGATCACCGTCTTCCCTTCCGACAGCAGGCGGTCGACGGGCCCCGCCGGCGTGCCGTAGCGGTGACCATGGATCGTCGCGTGCTCCAGGAACTTCCCGGCGGCGACGTCCTTCTCGAACTGCTCCGCCGTGATGAAAATATAATCCCAGTGGTTCACTTCCCCCATGCGGCGGGGACGGGTGGTCACGGAAATCGACCGCGCCAGGGCCGGGACGTCCTTGAGGAGCCGCGCGACAACCGTGGTCTTGCCCACGCCCGCGGGCCCGGACACCACCACCAGCGTTCCGATCTTGCTCATTCGACGTTCTCGGCTTGTTCCTTGATCTTCTCGAGCTCCGACTTGATCCGGACGGCCGCCTCGGAGATCGGGGCGTCCCCTCCCTTCGAGGCGAGGGTGTTCGTCTCGCGCACCATCTCCTGCGTCAGGAAGTCCAGCCGGCGCCCGATCGATCCGTTCTCGTCGACGATCTCCCGGAAGCTCCCGACGTGGGCCTCGAGCCGCTGGAGCTCTTCGCTGATGTCGGACTTGTCGGCGAAGAGCGCGATCTCCTTGGCGAGGTCCGCCTTCGACGTGTCGAACCCCCGGGCGGCCACGATGGAGGTGATGCGCTCGTCGAGCTTCTTCTGGTACGCCTGCAGGACCAGGGGCGCCCGGGTCCGGATCTGCGCCGCGGCCGACCCGATCGTGTCGAGCCGGGCCAGGATGTCCCGGCGGATGCCGACGCCCTCGCGCGCCCGCCGGCGGACCAGGTCCTCGATCGCCCGGTCCACGAGCCGCTTCATTCCTGCCCACACCCGGCCGGTGTCGTCGGCGATGGAGCCCGTCGCGCTCCAGACCGGAGGGGCGGAGAGCACGGCCTGGAACGGGACCGGCTCCTTGATCTTCAGCGACTTCCGGATCGCGTCGAGCCGTCGATACAGATCGCGGAATTGCCGGGGATCGGGTTGGAGCGCCGGGTCGGGCCCGAGCCGCTTGACCGTCACGGAGATGCTGACGCTGCCGCGCGCCATCCGCGAGCGGACCTGGCGGTCGACGTCGCCCTCGAACCGGGAAAAGTCCTCGGGCAGGCTGATCTTGACCGACAGGAAGCGGTGATTGACCGACCGGGCTTCCACGTCGATGTCCAACTTCCGGCCGCGCCCGGAGGCCCGGCCAAATCCCGTCATGCTGTTCATCGATCAGGGTTGTCCCGGTGGAGGGGGAGCGGGCGCCTGGGAGCCCCCCTTCGACGGCACCAGGGGAGCCGCCTGGGAGGATCGACGCGTCGCGTAAATATTGATCAGGACGGCGAGGACGAGGAACGACACGGCCAATCCGATGGTGAACCGGTTGATGTGCTGGCCCGCCTTGGTGCCGAAGAACGTGTCGCTGCCCATGCCGCCGAACGCGCCGGCGAGCCCCTCGCTCTGGGACGGCGTGATGACGACCATGAAGATCAGCAGGAGGCAGACGATCGCGAAGAGGATGCTGAGGGCGACCAGCATTCGTTACTCCTTGTAGCGGACGATCTTGACGAACGACGCGGCGTCGAGGCTGGCGCCGCCGACCAGGGCCCCGTCCACGTCGGGCTGCTCCATCAGGTCCCGAATGTTCTCCGGTTTCACGCTGCCGCCGTAGAGGATGCGGATCCGTTCCGCCGCCTCGAGCCCCGCGATCCGGCCCATCGTGTTCCGCAGGAACCGGTGGGTCTCCTGCGCCTGGGCGGGCGTCGCGGTCCGGCCCGTGCCGATCGCCCACACGGGTTCGTACGCGAGGACGGCGCGCGGCACGTCCGCGGGCGGAACTCCGTCGAACGCCTTCTGGGCCTGGCGTTCCACGACCTTTCGCGTATCCCCCGCGGTCCGCTCCTCGAGGAGCTCTCCCACGCACACGATCGGCGTCAAGCCCGCGGCGAGGGCCGCCTTGAGTTTCCGGTTCACCTGCTCGTTCGACTCGCCCATGATGTGGCGCCGCTCGCTATGGCCCACGATCACGTGCGTGCAACCGGCCTGCTGGAGCATGGCCGGCGAGATTTCGCCGGTATACGCCCCTTTCGCCTCCCAGTGCACGTCCTGGGCCCCGAGCCGGACGGGCGATCCGTCGAGGATGGCGCGCACCCGCTCCAGGACAAGGTAGGGCGGGCAGACGAGCGCTTCCACGCCGACCGGAGGCCGCTCCTCGATCCCCTGGCGGATGGCTCGGGCCAGGGCCTCCGCTTCCGCCGCGGTCCCGTTCATTTTCCAGTTTCCGGCGATCAGGGGGGGCCGCATCGGAACCGATCATTATGCGTTTCGATTCACACGGGTCAATTGGAATCTAGGGAAACCCCAAAGCAAGCGCACTCTTCGAATCCCATGCGCGATGACGGATGACCGGATGACGGATGGCCGGTCGGCCCAGATCACACGAACAAGGCAAGTGCGCCCTTTCAGGAGCCCCTGTGCGACCCCGCTCGTCCACCAAGCGGCGGGTTGCCGTGGGCCGTCATCAGTCATCCGTCATCGTCCTGTTGACCGCGGGTCCCCTTCCCTCGAAGGTCGGGGAGAGGTAAGATGTGGGTGCGGAGGAACATCGATGAAATCGCTCGTTGCCCTGCTTTTCCTGGCCGTCGCCGGCCCGGCCGCGGCCCAGGCCCAGGACCCGCCCCGGGATCCCCTCAAGGACTTCAAGATCGGCGACCGCATCGAGCTCATCCTCAGGAACGGCTTTTCCATCATGGGCGAGATCATCGCGGTCGATCCGAAGACGACCGACGTCACGAAAATGAAGGTGATCACGCTGGACGTGGGTTGGGAATACCCCGAATTGAAGGGTCACATCGGCGTGGAGCGCATCCACGTCAAGGCGGCCCGCCGGCTTCCGCACCTCGGGGACAAGGAAGTCAAGGCGCGGGAGAAGGCGCGGCAGGACGCCCTGAAGCGGATGGAGGCGGAGGACAACTCGCGGCGCGCCCTGATCGCCGCGCGGGACCTGGAGGCCGAGGAGGAGCGGAAGGCCGCCGAAAAGAAGGAGCAGGCCGAGAAGCTGAAGGGCCTCGGCAAGGACCTGGAAGCCAAGGCCGAGATGCTGAAGAAGGGCGCCGAGCTGCACGCGAAATACCCCGAGTCCGCCGGCTGGGGCGTCGAAAAAATGAAGGCGATCGGCATGAAGACGATCACGCAGGTCCCCGCCACCACCGATGAGCGCGATTTCATGCAGAACTATGAAACCTGGGTCAAGTACAAGGCCTATCTCGAGGAACAGAAGACCAAGGAGAAGGAAAACGAAGCCGTCGAGGGGGTGAAGAAGGAGCCCGCGCCCGCTCCCGCGCCGAAACCTGAAGAGGCTCCCAAGCAGTAATCCTCCTCCGGCGGCGGGGAATCGGTCCGGGACCGCGCGCCTACGCGGCAACAAAGTCGCCGCTTCGGCGGCGCCAGCGCCGCGGTCCCCGACCCGTCCCCCGCCGCGCGGCTTCCGTCACGCTCTTGGACTACAGAGGCTTTCCGCTCGATCCCTTCCAGGAAACGGCGATCGGGCACATCGACCGGGGCGCTTCCGTCCTCGTCGCCGCGCCCACCGGGGCCGGGAAGACCCTCATCGCGGACTACGCGGTGGGCAAGTGCCTGGCCGAAGGCGCCCGCGCCATCTACACGGCCCCCATCAAGGCCCTTTCGAACCAGAAATTCCGGGACTTCACGGCGCTCTACGGCGACCGCGTCGGCATCAAGACCGGCGACGTCACCCTGAATCCGGACGCCCCGCTCATCCTCATGACGACGGAGATCTTCCGCAACACGATCTTCGAATCCCCCGACAGCTTCCGCGATGTCCGCTACACGATCTTCGACGAGATCCATTACCTCGACGACATCGAGCGCGGCACGGTGTGGGAGGAGTCGATCATCTTCGCCCCGCCGCACATCCGCTTCCTGTGCCTGTCCGCCACCGTGCCGAACGTGAACGTGCTGGCCGACTGGATCCGCCACGTCCGCCCGGACACGCCCCTCGAGGTCGTGCTCGAACCGCGCCGCCCGGTCCCGCTGCGGCACTTCATCTACGTCCCCGGGCTGGGCGTCAAGCGCCTGGAGCAGCTGGAGAAGCTGGAAGCCGGCCCGGACTTCGCCGCGTGGTTCCGCAAGACGGGAGGCGAGGTCAACCCGAGCCTCTGGCGCGGCAAGCTCATCGACCACCTCGCGCAGGAGGACCGGCTTCCCGCGCTCTGGTTCGCGTTCAACCGGCGGGAATGCGAGGAGTTCGCCCGGCTCGTCCGGCGCCCCCTCCTCAACGATGCCGAGCGGCGCGACATGCTCGAGCTCTACGATGATCTCCTCGCCCGGTTCGCCATCGACCGGCGGGACCCGACCTGCGAGACCCTGCGGTCGCTCCTGGCCCGAGGGGCGGCGTGGCATCACGCGGGCCTCCTGCCGACGCTCAAGGAAGTGGTGGAGCGCCTCTTCACGAGCGGTCTCGTGCGCCTGCTCTTCGCGACGGAGACGTTCGCGGTCGGCGTCAACATGCCCGCGCGGACGGTCGTCTTCAACACGCTCCACAAGTTCGACGGCGTGCGCGTCGCCTACCTGCGGACCCGGGAGCACCACCAGATGGCGGGGCGGGCCGGCCGCCGGGGCATCGACACCGAGGGCACCGTCTACTCGGTCGCGGAATGGCCGCGCATGCGGGCGAATCAGATCCGGCGCGTCCTGCACGGGGAGATCGAGCCCATCCGGTCGCAGTTCAACCTGTCTTACGCGACGCTGCTGACCCTCTACGAGCATCTCGGCGACAAGATCCTGACCGCGGCGGAAAAATCGTTCTCGAATTTCCATCCCGAGGGTTCGAACCCCGCGAAGCGCTCGTTCGAGCACAAGCGCGGCCAGATGAAGCGCAAGCTCAACGTGCTGAAGCGGCTCGGGTACATCCGGGACAAGGCGCTGGCGCCGAAGGGAAAGTTCGCGAAGCAGATCCAGGGGTACGAGCTGCAGGTCACGGAGCTCCAGTTCCGCGGCCTCCTGCGCGACCTGGAGGAGACGGAGCTCGCGGTCCTGTTCTGCGGGATCACGTACGAGTCGAAAAAATCGGACTGGCACCGGAAGTCGGACTCGCCGCGTTTCAAGTGGCTGCGAAAGGCCGCGTACCGCGCCGTCGACGAGATCCTCCGCGCGGAAGACGAGGAGGATCTCGAGGATCCCACGAAGGAGCCGGACTTCCGGCTGCAGAGCGCGGTGGCCGCGTGGGCCGGCGGGTGCTCGTGGGAGGATCTCGAGGCGCACACGGGGGCCAGCGACGGCGACCTCGTGCGCCACTTCCGCCTGGCGATCCAGCTCCTGAGGACGACGTATCACACGGTGGCGGCCGACGATCCCGCGCGGCCGCGGCTGCGCGGCGCCGTCGCGCGCCTCAACCGGGACGTCGTCGACGCCGAGCGGCAGCTGCGGATGGGCGTGTCGGATCTCGCGCCGCCGGAGGCGCCGGCGCCCGGGGCGGCGTCGATGACGGAATTCCAGGCGGGACCCGACGAACTCTGAAAAGTTCCGGCGGTGACTCCGAAACTTTTTTTGACGTAACAAGGCTCGTCGCTTTACATCAAAGGAATGCGGGGTATAATTCCGACTAATCTAGCATCGAGAAAATTTTCCGAGTGCGTTTCCGGAAGAACCGGAGTGGAGGGTCCTGATGGAGAGCGAATCGTCGAAAGGCGAACCCCCGGGTTCGCGTTCAAGTGCAGCATCCACGGCCCTTGAAATCCGCAGACACATCCGAGACCTGACATCCGAGAACTTCGAGATACGGTCGGAGTCCGTCTCGTGCTTGGAGAAATTCGGCGAACGCGGCGCGGAAGCGCTGGTCGAAACGCTTCTCAAGAAACCCCTGCGCCACGGGTTCCTCCGCGGATTCGAGGAAGCGTTCGAAGAGATCGGCAAGCCGTGCGCGCGCGTCCTGCTCCGCGGACTCACCCAGGTCCGGGAGATCCGGCGCGCCGAAGACGTCTACCTGATCGAGTTGTTCGTCGAAACGCTGGGAACGCTCGGCGAGCGTCGTGCCGCCCCCGCGATCGCGGCGCAGCTCGGCAAGCTCAACCGGCGCATCCGCGAGAATCATGCCCGCCTGCTGACCGACATCTGCGTCGCGGCGAAGGTCCGCATCCACGCGGTGCTGGCGAATCTCGACAGCCGCGCGGGTCTCGACGACCTCCTGGCCATGCTCAACGACGGCCGCCATCGGGTGCC
>DASRJF010000164.1:0-5635 GCA_035649615.1 Planctomycetota bacterium
CGGGAGCTGCTGGACCGGATCGCGGCGGCGGGCGTGGTGGTCGCGCGCGTGACCCTGCACGTGGGCACGGGAACGTTCAAGCCGGTCCGGGCCGAGGATGTCGAAGACCACGTCATGGAACCGGAGGCGTACGAGATTCCCAACGCCACGCTCCAAGCCATCGATCGCGCGACGCGGGTGATCTCCGTCGGGACGACATCGTGTCGGACGCTGGAGGCGTGGGCGCGGACAGGGAAGTCCGCGGGCGCGACCAATCTTTTCATCCATCCGCCGTTCGAGTTCAAGGTCGTGGACGCGCTCCTGACGAATTTCCATTTGCCGAAGAGCACGCTCCTCATGCTCGTCTCCGCGTTCGCGGGTCGGGAGCGGACGCTCGAGGCGTACGCGGAGGCGGTGAAGGAGCGGTACCGGTTCTTCAGCTACGGCGACGCGAGCCTGTGGATCTGATCGCTATTGGATCTTCATTTCCGGCGAAAACAACGAAATGCGGCCGCGAACGTCGACGGCTGCCACGCAGAAGCTGAGCAACTCGCCTCTGACCAGGCGCATTTCTGTTTTCCCTATTTCCATCAGCGAGTGAAACTCCAACGACTCGAGGCGGCCCGCTGCCATGTACCACGCGGCTCCTTCCACGGGATTCCATCTGGCGATCACGGCGTCGCCATCCTTCGCCAATTCGAGCCCTGTGGGTGTGGGCGGCGCCGACGCGAGATTTCCGAGGAGGGCGATGTCGGCCCGGACGACGCGCGCGTGGTACGGGAAATGGATGCGCTCGATCACGTCGCCCGCGGTGTGGTGCAGCTTGTCGGTCTCGACTCCTTCGATGAACCGGATGGCGGTGAATCCGTGCTTGTTGAACGACTGGTGGTCGCCGCCCCGGCGCGGCCGGTCGATGGTGTCATGCAGGACGACCTTGAATTCCGGGATTCGCCGTTCGACGACGAGCTTCGCGAGCCGCGCGAATCGACGCGAGTCCGAGTCTTGCGGGGGCGCGGAGTAGCAGCGCACGTCCTTGTCGTTGAGCGGCTTCCCGTCGTCGTCCTTCGCGCCGCCGATGATGTCGTTGTTGAGCATGCAGACGACTTTGGTTCCGCTCTCCTTCAAATGCTCCGCGAAGTGGAACGCGCCGATGAGGCCCTGCTCCTCGGCGGTGAAACACGCGAAGATGATCGTGCGGTCGTGTTCGGCCTGGCTGAGGATGCGCGCGGCTTCGAGGACTCCCGCCGTCCCCGTCGCGTTGTCGTTGGCGCCGGGCGCGAAGGCGTCCGGATTCCCCTTTTCGCCGAGGTTGAGCGAGTCGTAGTGGGCGCCGAAGACGATCACTTCGTCTGGCCGCGACGTCCCGCGCAAGGTGGCGATGACGTTCCTCTGCGGCACGGCCACGCTGTCGCGCTGGAGCCGGGGACTGGGATCGGTGAATTCGTGGTACTCCACTTTCAGCTTCGGGATCTTCTCGAACTCGCCCTTGAGCCACGCCGCGGCTTCGCCGACTCCCTTGGTGGAAATGCTGTTGCGCGTCCCGAAGGAGACGAGCTTCTCGACCGTCGCCTTCAAGTTGGATTCAGACACGGCCGTAGTGACCTCCGCCTTGATCGGTCCTTGGTCGGGCCTCGCGCACCCCATCGCCATCGCGACGGCCAAAAGCGGCAAGCCGAATCTCATGTTCACCCCTTGCGCTTGAGGGTCCGCTCGACGAAGGACGCAATCGAGGCGCGGATCTCCTGGGAGCACCACGCCTGGACGACCTTGTCGTCGTGATCCTTCAAGGCCGCGACCCGCTCGAGGACGGGGGACCGGAGCTGGCGCTTGACGAGGGCGAACGCCGCCGGCGCGATGGCTGCCAGGCGCAGGGCCTCGGCATGGGACGCCGATTCCAATTCCGCCGCCGGCACCAGCCGGTCGACGATTCCCGTGCGGAGCGCCTCCGCGGCCGGAAGGCTGCCGCCCGTCATCGCCAGGCGGCGCGCCAGGGAGTCGCCCCCGGCCTGCCGGAGAATCTCGAGCGCCAAAGCGGGGAACGGGACGCCGACGACGAGCTCCGGCGCGCCGATCGTGGCGTCGCCCTCCGCCATCAGCCGCGCGTCGCACGAGCACGCGAGGATGCACCCGCCCGCGATCGCATGGCCGTTGATGGCCGCGACCGTCGGGCGCTCCAGCTCGAAGAGGGCGTGGAAGCAGGCATCGAGCGCGGCGAGGAACCGGCGCGTGTACGACTCCCCCTCCGCCAGCACCCGCGGAAGGTCGACGCCCGCCGAGTAGATGCGGCCCGTGCCCGCGAGGATGACCGCCCGCGCGGACGACGCGTCGCGAAAGGCGGCGGACAGCGCCTCGCAGAGCTCGAGATCCAGCGCGCCCGCCTTGCCGTGGTTGATGCGGATCGTGCGGATCCCGTCGCGGTCGGCGATCTCGATCATTCGAGCATGGTATCAGGCGACGTGAGGTATAGTCAGCGCGTGGCGATCCTGCTGGCGCTCCTCCTCCTGCAGAACGGGGACTTGACCGACCTGGATCGCGAAATTCTCAGGACCCTGAAAGAGACCCGCGCCGCCGGACCGCTCGTCCTTCACTACTCCGCCGAGCAGCTCACGAAGGAGCAGATCGACGCCGCCGCCAAGGTCAACACGGCCTCCTTCGCGAAACTCCAGGACCTGCTCAAGATGCAGTACAAGGGCCAGATCCACCTCTTCCTCCATCCCAGCGCCGAGGCGTTGAAGGAGGCGACGCGCCAGGAGGCCCCGGCGTTCTCGACCGGGACGCGCAGCATCCACCAGCCGCACGACTTCTCCAACGTGCATGAGATGTGCCACATTTTCGCCCTGCAATTTCCCCGAGGACCGGGATCCATCGAGCCCGAGCTCTTCTTCGTCGAAGGGCTGGCGACCATCCTCGACCAGGCCGACGCGGGCGCGGATATCGACACCTGGGTCTTTGTCTACGATCAGCTCGGCCAGGTCCCGGACCTGGTCGCGTATCGCCGGGCCTGGCCCAAGGGCGCCCCTTCCGGCGTCCACCCCTACTACATCCCGGCGTCTTTCACGGGATTCCTCATCGAGCGTTTCGGGATCGAGAAGGTGAAGGCCTTCTATGTCGACTGCCTCGAAGCGCACAAGACGTTCGGGCGCACGTTCGGCGAACTGGCCCTGGAATGGCGGGCGGCCCTCGCGAAGCGAAAGTTCGACGCCAAGGGAGAGCCCGTCGTCCGGAAGGCCTTCGGGCTTTCTCCCACGCAGGCGCTTCCCAAGGCGATGGCGGAGGGGAAGGGCCGCAAGCTCTTCGACGGCCAATCCCTCAAGGGCTGGAAACAAGCCGGGGGCGCGGCGTGGACCGTGTCCAATTCCCTGCTGGTCGGAACGCACGACGGGCCCTGGACGTACCTCGATTCACCCAAGGTCGAGAAGGGCCCGGTCGCGGTGCGCGCCCGGCTCCGGCTCGTCAAGGGCGACGCCCTCCAGGTCCGCCTGAACCGGGACGAGAACGGCTCCAACGAGGCCATCCTCACGATCCAAAGGACCTTTCTCACCCGGAAGGGCGGCTCCCAGATCCTCGCCTGGAGCCCGATGAAGGTGGAGCCCGGCCGCTGGATCGACCTGGTCTTCGAGTCCCGCTCGGGCCGGGGCCGGCTTTATTTGAACGGCCGCCTGGAACTGGAAACCGACAAGTTCTCCGACGACGACGGCGGCATCGGAATCGGCGTCGAGCGCGGGACGGTCGAGATCGAATCCTTCGAGACCGTCACCCCCGCCGACTGATTCGTGGGTTCGCTCGCGTTCAGCTGCTGGGAGTGTGCGCCGCGACGCTCGCCATCGCCGGAATGGGGTGGCGAAAACCTAGCGGTGCGGGGGCGGCTTGAGTCGGCGGGTCGCGTTGCCCCCGCCGTCGACCGGGTTGGTGTTGCCGCGGTAGCCCTGGAGAATGCGGGCCGTGACGGGGCGCTGCTGCTCGGGCTTGAACTCGAGCGACGAGAACCCCTCCATCTGCGACTGGATGTCCTCGATGAGCTCCTTGGGCGACTGGTAGCGCAGCGCCTTGTCCTTCGTCATCATCCGCTCGATGAAGTAGTGCAGGTGCTTTGAGAACCGGCGGTTCTTGATCTCGGTCGAGTTGAGCGCTTCCAGGACGTGCTTCGCCATCACCTCGAGGCTGTCGCCGCCCGAGAACGGCACCTGGCCCATGACCATGTGGTACAGCGTCGCGCCCAGCGAGTAGATGTCGGCCCGCGCGTCCAGGTCGGCCTGCCCGCGCGCCTGCTCCGGCGACATGTACTGGACGGTCCCGCTCGTCGTCTCCGATTCCGGGGCCCCGGCCTTCCCGACGGGCTTCGCGAACCCGAGGTCGAGCAGCTTCGACGACCCGTTCTTCAAGAGCATGATGTTTCCGGGCTTGATGTCGCAGTGCACGAAGCCGCTCGCCTGCAGGTACGCCAGGACCTCGGCGACCTGCAGGGCGATCTCGACCGCCCGCTTCTCCGAGAATCCGCCCTCGCGGTCGAGGAGGTCCAGCGCGGTCTCTCCGTCGAGGAATTCCATCGCGAGGTAGACGAGCGGGCCGTGCTGGCCGTGCGCGAATCCCTTGACCAGGTTGGCGTGGTCGAGCGAGACGAGGAGCTCCGCCTCGTTCTGGAACCGCTTCAAGGCGCGCGGGTCGGCCGCCTTCGACGGGTGGAGGATCTTGAGCGCGACCTTGCGGCCCGGGGGCCGGGTCTCCTGCGCCAGGAACACGGTGGACGTGCCGCCCGTCCCGAGCTTGGCGATGAACTGGTACCCGGGGACCGGCTCCTTCGGATTGGCATTTCCCAGGATGCGGCGCGTGGTGGTCGTCTGGTGGGTCGACACCTTCTCGGTCTTGGTCGCGGAGGTCAGCTTCCGGGCGGCGGCGCTGAGCGCGGCGGACTGCTCCTCGGTGATGAGGCCCCGGGACATGACGATCTCGTCGATTCCGTGCATGTCCTCGGCGGGCTGGGATCCGAATTCCTGGAGGCAGGCCTGGGCGGCCTGGGTCGTCATCATCTTGTTCCGGACGGCCAAGGCCAGGAAGATCTGCTCGAAGGAGCCGGTGGACATCTGGAGTGATGGTACCCCAGCCGAAGTCCGACGTCCAATGTCCAAGACCTATCAGAGCCGTGATGAGGCCCCCAACGGCGCCGCGTTGCGCGGCGTCAAGGCGAGGGATATGATAACCGGGGTCTCGAACCGGAGTACGCCGTGATCCAGATGGAACTCAACAAGATCATCATCTCGGAGAACACCCCGCAGCAGGTGATCGTCCTCAAGGAATCCTCCGGCGCGCGCGCCTTTCCCATCGTCATCGGGCTCTCGGAGGCGATCGCCATCGACCGCAACTTCAAGTCCCAGAAGACGCCGCGGCCCATGACGCACGACCTCGTGGAGAACGTCATCCGGGGACTCGACGCCCGCCTCGAGCGCATCGTGGTGACCGACCTCCGGGACCGGACCTTCTATGCGAAGCTCATCCTCCGCCGCAACGGCAAGACCGTCGAGGTGGATTCCCGCCCGAGCGATGCCATCGCCGTCGCCGTCCTCATGAAGGTCCCGATCTACGTCGAAGAGCGCGTGCTGGAAGACGTGGTCACGGATCCCGCCGCCGAGCCGCCCGATCTCACGCTGGATGAGGACGA
>DASRJF010000165.1:0-9952 GCA_035649615.1 Planctomycetota bacterium
GCCGCCTACTTCTGCTCGACCGTCACCCGCACGATTTTCCCCGTGAAGGCGCTCGCGGCTCCGGGCTTGTAATCGTTGGACACGTTGGTCTCGCCGTCGAGGCCGACATCCGTGCCCTCGTCGGCGGAGAAAATGAAGGGCACCGTCTTGGGGATTTTTCCCTCGGCGACCACTTTACCGTCGACGCTGAGGATCGACTTCCCGCCGGTTCCGGGCTTGGCGGTGTCCGGGATGAACTCGTAGGCGATCGTGTGCCGGCCCGGCGCGAGGGGCTCGGGGCCGGCGACGTTCGTCCGCTCGACGGCGAAGAAATTGTATTCGTGGTGGATCCGGCCCTCCTTCATGTACAGCGCCCAGCCGCCGAAGTAGCCGGCCTGGGCGATGATCACGCCCGCCGTGTCCGCATCGCCCAGGACCACGTCCGCGGTGACCGTGTGCCGCACGCCTTTCACGTTGATGAAGGCGTTCTCCATGATTCCCGTCATGCCCGGGTAGACCGTCAACGACTTGCGGCCGGCGAGAAGGTCGGGACGTCCGGCGATGGCCGCGTTGAAGCGCTCGGCGCGCCGGTCGTCGATCGGGTACACCCGGTTGCGCAGGGCTTCCTTTTCGAAGACGGCCAGCAGCTCCTTCAGCTTCTCCGGGCGCTTCGACGCGAGGTCGTCCGCCTGGCTGAAGTCCTTGCTGACCTCGTACAGTTCCCACACGTCGTTCTCCAGGGGAGGGTTCGCTCCGAAGAGCCAGGGGATGGAGTGCCGCGTGGAGGCCGTCCAGCCTTCGTGGTAGATGCCGCGGTTGGCGAAGATCTCGAAGTACTGCGTCGTCCGTCGGTCGGGCGCCTTGGCGTCGTCGAACGAGTAGACCATCGAGACGCCATCCATCGGCCGCTGCGGCACTCCGTTCACGACCCGGGGCTGCGGCAGGGTCGCGGCTTCGAGGGCGGTGGGGGCGACGTCGACCAGATGGTGGAACTGGCTGCGGATCTCGCCCTTGGCCCGGATTCCCTGGGGCCAGTGCATCACCATCCCGTTGCGCGTGCCGCCGAAATGGCTGGCGACCTGCTTCGTCCACTGGAAGGGCGTGTTGCCGGCCCACGCCCAGCCGATCGCGAAGTGGGGGAACGTCGTGGCGTCCCCCCAGGTCTCGATGTGGCCCATCATCTGGTCGGCCTTGCCGACGATGCCGTTCAGGGCCATGATCTCGTTGTAGGAGCCCTCGGGGCCGCCTTCGGCGCTCGACCCGTTGTCGCCCACGATGTAGCAGATCAGGGTGTTGTCCAGCTCCCCGATGGCTTCCAGCTGGGCCACGAGCCGGCCGATCTCCTGGTCGGTGTGCTCCGCGAAGCCGGCGAAAGTCTCCATCTGGCGCTCGAAGAGGCGCTTCTGGTCGGCGCTCATGCCGTCCCACGCCGGGATCTCCTTGGGCCGGGGCGTGAGCTTCGTGCCGGCCGGAACGACGCCCATCTTCAGCTGGCGGGCGAAAGTTTCCTCCCTCAGCTTGTCCCAGCCGCCCGCGAATTCGCCCTTGTACTTCGCGATCCACTCCTTGGGCGCGTGGTGGGGCGCGTGGGTCGCCCCCGGGGCGAAGTACATGTAGAAAGGCTTGTCCGGCGTCAGCGCCTGTTGCGCGCTGACCCAGTTGATGGCCTGGTCCGTCATATCCGTGGTGAAGTGATAGTCGGGGCTCTGCCGGTGTTCGACGCGGGTCACGCCGTCGAAGATCGCGGGCGCCCACTGGTTGGTCTCGCCCCCGATGAAGCCGTAGAACTTTTCAAAGCCGGAGCCCGTGGGCCAGCGGTCGAAGGGTCCGGAGACGGAGACTTCCCAGGGCGGGGTCTCATGGTACTTGCCGAACGCGCTGGTGCTGTAGCCGTTCTGGCGCAGGATCTCGGCCAAGGTCGTGATGTGCCGGGGCCGGTTGCCGGTGTTCCCCGGGAAACCGGTGGCCAGCTCCATGATGGCGCCGGCGTTATTCGCGTGGTGGTTGTGGCCCGTGAGCAGGGCCGTGCGCGAGGGGCTGCAGAGCGCCGTCGTGTGGAAGCGATTGTAGCGGAGACCTCCCTGGGCCAGCTTCTCCAGGGTGGGCATCCGGATGGGCCCTCCGAAGGCGCCGCTGTGGCCGAAGCCGATGTCGTCGATCAACACGATCACCACGTTCGGCGCGCCCTTCGGGGCCTTCACCTCGAAACGCGGCGGCGCCGTCGCCTTCCGGACATTCATCTCGGCGATGGTCGCGGGTTCCGGATGACGGATCGGGAGCACGGTCCGGTCAAGACCGGAACCGGAGGGGGCCGCGGTCGATCCTCCGCCCGATCCCGATCCCGCGCAGCCGGCGGCGACGACGAAGAGAATCCAAGCGGGCCGGTGGATGGATCGCATCGGGCACTCCTCTTGCGGTGGACGTTCGGGGCCGCGGGGATTGTGACTTCGGAATTCTATCGGCACAAGCGATAACCGGGTCCGGTCGGTTCTTCGGGCCCGGAACCGACACGCGCGAGATCGTGACCTACCTCAACGAAGCGCTGCCCAAACTCCTCCGACTACATTCGTCCAATCGCAAGGGAACGGCGATGAAGGGACGAGTCGGCGCGAACGTGCTGGTCATCGTGGGCTCTTCATCGTGCTGGAACTACGGAAATGCAACGGAAGAAGGGTTTCGGACGCCCGGTCAACTCTTCGCTTTCGATTCGAGTCCGGCGCCGGCGCGTCGGAACAGAAACGCCGATCCGGCAAACAGCAGGGCGAAGAACGCGTTCACGCCAATGAGTCTTGCCGCCGTTTCCCCCTGGGTCTGCCGAACCAGCAGCGCCATCACGGGAACCAGCGCCTGCGCCAGCGCCATGGCGAACAAGGTCCGGGCCATTCCTCTCGGCTCCAAGCGCGCGAGGGCGGCGCCGACGACGCCGACGGCGAGCACGCCCACGTACATCAAGTTCGCGGGGTTGTCCTCGCTTCCGATGACCCCGACGGCCAGGTTCACCCACACGAGGAGGAGCCCGGCCGCCACGGCGACACCGACGCCCGCGCGGTAGGGGGCGCCGGCCGACTTCCGCGACACGAATTCGTACGCGAGCCCGGCGCCGAAGAGAAGAGCGCCGGCGGCGACGAAATCGAACGGCTTCCACTTCACCTCATCGGTGAACCGCATCGCGACCAGGGGCACGAGCAACAGTCCCCCCGTGACGATCGCGAGGGCGAGGATGCGTTTGTTCATGATGAGCCTCGTTCCATTCTCCCGCAGGATTCCGGCCGCGGTTTCCGCGAACATCCATATCGCGCACCCCAGCAACCCTCTTCCCCGCTCGGCGCGGTGCCGAAGAAGATCCTGGAAAGTTTGCTCCATCCCTTCGCCGAAGCGATCACGGAAGGGCCGTGAATGGAGGCGAAGCAGTCGCGCATACCAGGTCCGGTAGCGCCCGATCGAAGTTTCACGGGCCATACGTGAGCCGGTCCGTCGAGAACCCCTGGTGCCGGGCGACCGCGACGACGCCGCGATACCGCTCCAATTCCGCTTCGAGCGCCTTCCGGCCCAGGCCGGTGATCCGGTAGTAGACGCGCCGCTCGTCGTCCATCTCGGGATCCTTCTTCTTGTCGCTCTCCCGGATGAGCCCCGCGTCGATCATGCGGCCGAGGGAGCCGTAGAGGGTGCCCGGCCCCATCTTCACCCGGCCCTGCGAATCGGCCTCGACCCGCTTCATGATCCCGTACCCGTGCCGATCCCCCTTGGAGAGCGCCAGCAGGATGTGGAGCACCGCCGGCGTGAGGGGCGCCCGGGCCAAGTCTTTCATCCGGAGGGAATACTATATCCGTAACGGATATATGTCAAGGGATTCGCGCGCCGCGACGGTGAGCCGATTGGAAGTCCATCTGGATGACGAGTGTGCCGGGGGGCTTGAGATTTGATCGTCATCCGGCGGGTCATAGCCCTGGATCATCCGAGGACGCTCGCCGCGATCAAGGCAAGCAAGGACCGCCTCTTTTTCGCCCCGTTCGCGCTCCCGATCACGGATCCCCTGGAGCGCTGTTCCCCTCAAGCTCCTCCATCAACGGGAACACCTCCTCCACGGATCTGCCGAAGCACCGCGCCACCTTGAGCGCCAGCGTGAGGGTCGGCACGCGGCGGTTCCCCTCGATCGCGTTGATCGTCTGGCGCGAAACTCCCACGAGTTCCGCCAGCTTCGCCTGGGACCAGCGGCGCTCCGCGCGAAGGACTCTTAACCTGTTTTTCACCTGATATATCCTGGTGTTGAAATCTGGATGTCATCGGATCCGGCCTCCCCGCACGAGCATGCGGAGGGCAAGTCAAGGCGACTTTCCCTTTTGTCACTCGATCGCGACTTCTCCGGGAACTTTTTTGACTTTCACCCTCCATTGAACAACAAACCTCAATCGCAGCTTCGATCCCACTTGTACTTTTCTGAAGAAACCGATCGTCGCGCTCTCCGGACTCAAGGACATTTCACTTGAAGGAGGTGGAGAATGTTGTCGAGACTCCGTTCGTCCGTCGGATTCGCGTTCGCGGTTCACCTGGCGATCCTGTTCGCGTCCGTTCCGGCCCACGCCCAGCAGGCCACGGCCTACCAGACCCTGTTCGACACGGCCGACGGCTGGGATCTTAGCGAGTACTACGGAGTGACGTGGGGAGTCGATAACTCCCCCATCGGGGGATACAGCGCCGCCACCAGCCTGAACTTCAACAACGGCACGAACTACGACACCGGGGACTTCGTGTATGGCCTGGCGATTTCCCCGTTCATCGACATTTCCGGCGCGCCGAACGCCACGCTCCGGTTCCGCTGCCGGTTCCAGACCGAGACCCCCTCGCTGTTCCCGGTGGTACGGCAGGCGGAACTCCGCTGGCTCTTCATCTTCGACGCCGCGGGCGAGATCCTGGCCCTGCTGGAATTCGCGGGGGACGGCAGCAGCGACGTCTCCTGCGGAGCCATGGACATGTGGCACGAGCACTCGATCTCGCTGAACCCGGCGTGGGGCACGATCGTCCTCGGGTTCTACTTCGACAGCAACGACGAGGTCGCCAACAATTTCCAGGGGTGGTTCATCGACAACCTGGCCGTGGAAATTCCGGACGTCACGCCCCCCGCGACCGTGACCAACCTGGCCGCGGGAGCTCCGACGCTCAACTCCCTGACCGTGACCTGGTCCTCTCCGTCGGATGACGACGTTTCCGGCGTGGCCGCCTCCTTTGACCTGCGAACCTCGCTGTACCCGATCACGGCCGCCACCTTCGCCGCGGCGACGCCCGTGAACGGCGAGCCCGCCCCGGCCGCGGCGGGAACTCCTCACCAGCTTGTCGTCACCGGACTCTCTCCGTCCACCACGCAGTACTTCGCCCTCAGGACGACCGACAAGGCCGGAAACGTGAGCGCGTTGTCGAACGTGGCGTCCGCAACCACCTTGGCCCCGACTTCGCCGCCCGGTTCCCCGGGATCCTCCTCGACTTCCGGCGAAGAAGATAACTACAAGATGTGCGGCGCCGGAACCGTCGCGGGGCCCGCGGGCCTCCTGGCCGCCTGGGCCGGACTCCTGGCGATTGGCGCGATGACGGTGAAGCGGAGAAAATAGACCTCGATCTTCATCAAGAGGGGTCCCTCGCTTCTCATGGACTCCCCAAGGCCTATCGCTTCTTCGGCGGAGTCAGCAGGATCTCGGCGTCCGTGATTTCGATTCGAACGGTGTTGTCGGCCTCGTCCTGGAATTCGGCAATGGCGCTGCAGGGGACGCCCCTGCGACCCGGGCCGGGCGTGACATACGTGGTCTGCGACACCTGCTCCCCGTTTACATAAAACGTGAAGGTTGCGTTGAGCAAGACGGCGGTGCGGTTGTCCTCGAGGACGTGGCCGGCGACCCCGGTGGCCACGAGGTGGAACACCTCGGTCTGGCCGTCGATCGTACAGGTGACGGTGAAGACGGGCGTGGCCGCCGGCGTCCCTTCAGGGTCCGCGAACACCGGGGCGACAGCGACCCACAACGCCACGACCGGGAGCAGGTGTCTCATCCGCTGCATGGAATCCTCCTGTCAAAAATCGAAGAAGAGGACTTCGGGAATCGACGTGCAGGATTCCGAAGGGACTTCCTGACTCTGAGCACAAGTCACTCGGAAACCCAGGCACGTGTTTTCATTGTAAATTCCGCGCCCGCCCCCCTCGAGAATCGGAGAAGGACTCTCAGAAACACTCGCTGAACGATCAGGCCTTACGCGAACCCGGCTCCTGCGGCTATGATGCGGTTCAACCCTAGATGACCCGTCCCGCCACGCGGTGGCTTCTTCGCGCCCTCCTGGGCGCGGCCCTCGTCGGATTCGTCGTCGGCGTGGAGTCCTGGGTCGTCGGCGGGATGGGCCACCTCGTCCTCTCGTGCAATCCGCTGCTCCTCTTCGCGGCGATCGCCGCGCTGACCGTGTCGTGGGCCAGGAGCCGGGCGGCCGAGCTCCGCAAGATCTTCGCGACCTGGGACGATCTGACCGGTCGCGGCCCCGCGGGTCCGCTGGGCCTCGCCACGACCGCGGCGGCGGCCGTTTTCTCCGCGCTTTCGATCGTATTGCTCCAGTCCGGGATCCTCCTTCCGCGCCCGCTCATCCTGGTCGCGCTCGTCCTCTCGGCGGCCGCCGGCTTGATTCTCCGCCGCACCGCGATCATCGCCGCGCCCCTGGCCGTTCCCGTCTTCGTGCTGGCGTCGATGGTCCCGAATTTCAGCAGCTCCCCGGAGCCGGTGCCCCGATGCCTCTACGTCGCGTTCCAGCTCGCGGCCGGCGCGATGGTCGTGGGAGCCTGCGTCCAGCTCGCGCGACGCGCCGCCTCAGGGGGCGGCATTCGAGCCTTGTGGGCGACCGTTGGAGCCCTCGCCGGCGCCGGCTTGGCCTTGGTATTTCAACTTTGGGAGGCGCCCGCCGCCGCCCCGGCCGCCCTCCTGGCGGCGCTCATGGCGCCCTGGCCCCTGAAGCGCACGCAGGCCGCCCTGATCCTCCCCGCGCTGGCGTCGGCCGCCGCGCTCGCCTTGCTCGAGCTTGCCGGCTTCTGGGCCTTCTTCCTCGCGATGTCGGTGCCGGTCTTGTGCCTTGCGGCGGACTGGATCCGGCGCCTGGAGCCGCTCCTCCTGGCGCACGGGGCGCAGATCGACGCGATCCCCGACGTGCGCCGCGGCCTGTGGATCGCCCTCGCGGCGTGCGCGGGACTCGTCGTCGAGCTCGTCCTCATCCGCTGGCAGGCCTCGTGCTTCCAGCTCTTCGCGTACTTCAAGAACGTGACGCTCTTCTCCGCCTTCCTGGGACTGGGGCTGGGGTACGCGATCGGGCCCGCGAGGCCGCTCCTGGCCGCCCTCGTCCTTCCGGCCCTGAGCCTGCAGGTCATCGTCTTCCACGGGCTTCGCTTCAGCCTCCTCCATCCCGTGCTCCAGAATCCCGTCCCCGAGCACCTGACGTTCGGCCTCACCGCCGGGGGATCCCTCTCCCGCGCGGTGATCACCTACGGATTCCTCCTGCTGACCTTCGCCGCGACGGCGCTCACGTGCGTCCCGCTCGGCCAGCTCGCGGCGCGCCTCATGCGCCGCGGCGATCCGCTCAAGGCGTACGGTTGGAACCTCGCGGGAAGCATCGGCGGCGTGCTCCTCTTCGCGGGGTTGGCGCATCTCTGGGCGCCGCCGGCGGGGTGGATCGTGATCGTCGGCCTGCTCTTGGTCCCTTTCCTCGCCGTGGGCCTCGACCGCACGCTCGGGCTGCTCTCGGCGGTGAGCCTCGCCGCCGCCCTGATGGTGCTGCTCCAGCCGGGGGAACCGCGCGACTCCGAGATCCATTCGCCCTACCAGGTCCTCGTCCTGCACCACCGGCCGCCCGATCCGCCCTCGATCAGCGTGAACAACGTCTACTTCCAGAACATCCTCGACCTCCGGCCGGAGTCGATCCTCGGCAACGCCGGCCGGCGCGCCGCCGCGGGGCACTATGACCTGCCCTACCGCCTGCGATCGTCCCCGGGGAAGGTGCTCGTGGTCGGAAGCGGCACGGGCAACGACGTCGCCGCCGCGCTGAGGAGCGGCGCGACGAGCGTGGACGCCGTGGAGATCGATCCGGCGATCCTCGCGTTCGGCCAGCTCCATCCGGAACGGCCGTACTCCGACCGGCGCGTGCGGGCGATCACGGAGGACGCCCGCCATCACATCCGCCAGACGTCCGAGCGGTACGACCTCGTCGTGTACGGGCTCCTGGACTCGCATACCCTGCTGTCGGGCCTCTCGAACGTCCGGCTCGACAGCTTCGTCTATACCGTCGAGGCGTTCCGCGACGCCCGGGCGCGACTGACCCGGGACGGGGTCGTGTCGCTCGCGTTCTGCGTGCTCGCCGACGAGATCGCCCGGAAGCTGTTCCTCATGCTCAAGGAGGCCTTCGACGGAGCCGAGCCCCGGGTTTTCCAGACCTCCTACGACGCCGGCCTGCTCTTCGCGGCCGGGCCCGGCCTCCGCGCCGACGTCGCCCTGCCCGAGACCGTGGCGGACGTCACGGCGCGCGTGCGCGGGTTGACGGTCGCGGCGGACGTATCGACCGACGACTGGCCGTTCCTGTACATGGGGCGTCGCCAGTTCCCGAAGTCGTACGTGGTGATGGCGATCGGCGTCCTCGCGCTCTCCACGCTGCTCGTGGGGCGCGTCCTTCCCGGGACCCGCCTGCTCGGCGCGCCGGCGTTCTTCTTCCTGGGCGCGGCCTTCATGCTCATCGAGGCGAAGGCGATCACCCAGCTCGCGCTGGTCTTCGGAAGCACGTGGCAGGTCACGAGTGCCGTGATCACCGCGGTCCTGGTCATGGCGTTCCTGGGCAATCTCGTCGTCCAGCGCTGGCCGCGGCCCCGGCCGTGGATCGCGTACGCGCTGCTGGGCCTGACGATCGCCGCGGGGATGTTCGTGCCGGTGAGCGTCTACGCGGGATTGTCGCCGGCGGCGGCCAAGACCTTGTCGGCCCTGCACGTCACCCTGCCGGTGCTCTTCGCGGGCATCATTTTCTCGACCGAGCTCCGGCGCGCGTCCGACCTGCCGGGGGCGCTCGGGACGAATCTCGCGGGCGCCATGGCGGGCGGGCTCGTGGAATACCTGTCGATGTACTTCGGCTTCAACGCGCTCGGCGCCGCGGCGATCGCGCTCTACGCGGCCGCGATGCTTTTCTCCGCCCGGAAGCCGTCCGCGGCCGTGTCGAGCTGACGCCCCCGCTGTTCATTCGGGGGAAGTGCGCTCCTCGCGGCCGACGTCAGGCGTCGCGCGCGTAGCACGCGCGGAACCGGCGCACGGGCGGTTCTTCGTCGTCCCGGAAGTCCTCGAACGACCGTTCTCGCAACCCGAGTGACGCCAGGGCCTCCACCTCGCGGCGCGTGAGGGGCCAGGGCAACTCGCCCGGGGGATCGCCGGGGTCCCGACCGCGGCAAATCACCAGCAAGGCGCCGTCCGTCGCGACGAAGCCGGCGACTCGTTCGAGCGCACGACGCCGGATCGCCTCGGGCAGCGCTTGGAGAGTGTAGGACTCCAGAGCGCCTCGAACCAGCCGGTGGGGTCGCCGCGCCGCGCGTGCTCGTCGCAGAGTGCTCGCGCGCGCGAGCGGTCGGAGCGAGGCCGGTTCACGCGCCGCTCGTCAGAGGGACTCACTTCGTGTCGGGGACCAGGCCGAACTTGCCGGTCGCTTTCATATTTTTCTCCTTGGATTCCCGGGGGCCTGCCGCGTTTCCAGGGGGGAGATCGTAGGGTCTTCCGGCGTGACCCACCAAGGATATCCAATTCTCCGGCCCCGGGTGAGAAGGGGCGGAAACGGCCGCGGGAGCCTCTCAAATCCCGAATTCGGGGGGAAGCTCAAATAGGAATCTGATGCCTCCCCTAGTGAAGCATCAAGATTGAATGTGGCGGTTGAGAGGTTCCCTGGGAACCCGAAGCTCGAAGGGGCCGATCAGAAGTTCAACGTGCTG
>DASRJF010000166.1:0-4171 GCA_035649615.1 Planctomycetota bacterium
CCGAAGCGCATCACCGCGATGACGCCCGCGACGAGCAGGCCGACGCCCGCCAGCACCCAGTTGAAGCGGCGGTCGATGAAGTCCTTCGCCGAGGAGCCGCCCCAGAAGCAGACCGCCGCCAAGCCGTAGAACCGGAGCGCGCGACCGATGCTCGACGCCACCAGCAGGAGCGGCAGCGATCCGCCGAAGAACCCGGTTCCGATCGTGATGACCTTGTACGGGAACGGGACGAACGAGTAGAGAAGCGTGAACCAGAATCCGTGCGCGCGGATGAACTCTCCAAACTTGTCGAACTGCTTCTGATAGCCCCACGTCTCGATCACCCACCTCCCCACCGAATCGTAGAGCAGCGCCCCGATGAGGAAGCCGACGATGGCGCCCAGGATGCTTCCGACGAGATCGACCGTCGCGTACCACCACGAGCGTTTCGGCCGCTCGAGCGACATCGCCACCTGGAGGAAGAGCGGCGGGATGGGGAAGATCGACGAGTCGATGAACGCGAACACCCCGAGCGCCCACGTCCCCAGCGGGTGGTGCGCCCACGTCAGGATCCAGGCGTAGAGGCGGCGGAACGGGTTGCGGCTCCGGGGAGGAGTCGGGGAAGGAGGCGGCGTGCCGTCGTCCATCGAACGGCTAGCGGCCGTACTTGAGGCGCTCGGCGAGGATCTCGGGCAGGCCCGCGCCCACGATCTTCGACGCGGTCTTCTCGACGTCGTACCGGACCCGCGTGATGGCGATCTTCATCGCGGTCGAGTCGTACACCACGCACACCGCGTCCGGATTCTCGTCGCGCGGCTGGCCGATCGAGCCCACGTTGATCATCGCCTTCACGCCGTCCTCGAGCTTCACCTCGGTCTCCATGTTGAAGCTCACGTTCTTGCGCTTGAAGAAGTTCACGGGAACGTGCGAGTGGCCGAGGAACGACAGGGGCGTGGTCTGCTGCTCGAACGACAGGTGCGCGTCGTAGCTCGTCTGGATGTACTCGAAGAGCTCCGGCATGTAGAGCGTCGAGTGGACCACCGTGAAGTTGTCGCAGTACTCGATCAGCTTCAGGCTCTTGATGAAGTCCCGGTCCTTGTCGCGCAGGGCGGCCCGCGTCCACAGGGCGCTCTCGCGGGCGTACGTGTTGAAGAAGTCGATGTTGAGCTTGTCGACCGCGGCGAAATCGTGGTTCCCCGCCACCACCACGGCCTCGATCTCCCGGACCCGGTCGATGCACTCCCGAGGGTTCGCCCCGTAGCCGACCAGGTCCCCCACCGAGATGTACTTCTTGACCCCCTGGCGCTGCATTTCCGCGACCACGGCCTCGAACGCCTCGAGGTTCGCGTGAATGTCACCGAGGATGCCGTATTTCATGGAGTCACGCGCCGCGCGCCGTCACCGGATCTCCCGACGTTCGAACCACGAACAGGCCACGAGGAACACGACGGTCGCGTATATCGCCGAGTGCAGGGCGGCCACCGCCAGATAGCCCGGACCGATGATTGTACCTTCGCTGAAGTGCACCTGCAAGTTGTAGAGACCGAGGTTGGGGATCGCCAGCCCCGCGACCTTGCCCGCCCACGTCAGCGCCGGGCTGTTCAGGCCCTCAATGCTCGCCTGCATCGGCGTCACCAGGTGGCCCAGGACGTAGACGAGGACCGTCGCCGAGACCGAGACGACGACCGGGAGGAACGCGCTGAGCGCGACGCAGACGGCGGCCAGCACGCCGACTTGCAGAAACGACAGGAACAGCCCCTCGAGCACCACCGCCCCGCTCTTCTGCATGAAGGCGCCCGCATAATCCCAGACCGTGGCGGTCCCGTGGGAGCGCGAAAGCCTGGACCACGCCACGTCGCCGTCCGCGAAACCGCCGTGGGAGAGCTCGAGACCGACGAGGAACGCGATCGCCACCGCCGCCAGGATCCCCTTCCCCGCCCACAGCATCTGGCGAGGGGCGCGGCCGCTCGTGCCGGACTCCTGCTCGCGCGCCCGGCGCGAGCCCCACGCGACCAAGGCGATTCCCAGTGGCAGCCCCGCGGCGCAACTCCACAACAGCGCCGCGCCCAGGGGCGGATGAGCGAAGAAATTCCCCTTCGCCATCCACCACAGCGTGTAGAAGAGGACCCCCGCCAGGACCACGAGGCCCGCCGCGAGCGAAAAGAGAAGCCCGAAATACTTTCCGAGCAGGAACGCGCTGCGGCGCACGGGCTTCGTCAGCAGCGTCACCGCCGTCCGGTCCTCCAGCTCCTGGGTGACGATCACGCCGCTCAGCAGCACCGTGATGAGGAACCCCCACAGGACGAGGGAGGCCATCCCCATCTCCCGCACCATCTGCGTCTCCATGTAGAAGGAGAACTGCGTCAGGAAACTCGAGCAGAAGATGAGGAGGGAAAAAACAGCCAGGGTGACGAAGTACAGCGGCCGCGTCGTGATCTCCCGGTAGGTCGCCCAGGCGATCGTCCACACGTTGGTCATGCGCGGCGCGAATTATCTCAAGTTTCCCGTCCATCGCGCCGATGAATCTTCCGAGTCAGGAGAGAGGGTATGAAAGACACTCGACGTCTGGGTCTGGGTCTTGATGCGCTCCTCGGCGCTTCCGCCGCGGAGCCGGTCGCCGTGGCCGCGCCGCCTCCCGAGGCGCCCGCGCGGAACGGGGACGGCCTGGTTTACGCGCCCCTCGATGAGTTGCGCCCCAATCCCCATCAGCCGCGCAGCACGTTCGACGAGGAGGATCTCGAATCGCTCGCGACCTCCATCAAGTCGTCGGGCGTCCTCCAACCGATCGTTGCCCGCCGCCGGGACGGCATGCTCGAGATCGTCGCCGGCGAGCGCCGGTTCCGCGCCGCGAGGCGCGCCGGCCTGGACCGCATCCCCGTCGTCGTCCGCAATGTCGACGACCACGCGATGCTCCAGATGGCCCTCATCGAGAACTTGCAGCGCCGCGACCTGAATCCCCTCGAGAAGGCGCGCGCATTTCGCGACCTCATGCACGCCAACAGCTGGTCCCAAGAAGAGGCGGCCCAGGCGGTGGGTCTCGGCCGTCCGACCGTTGCCAACTTCTTGCGGCTCTTAGAGTTGCCCATCGACGTCCAGGAAGCGGTCGCGAAGGGCGCGCTCTCCATGGGCCACGCGCGGGCGCTGCTCGCGGTCGCCAAGCCCGAGGTCCGGCTTCAGTTGATGAAGCGGATCGTCGCGGAGGACCTGTCCGTTCGCGCGGTCGAAATGCTCGCGGCCGCGCAGCCCGAGGCGAAGCCGCGCCACCGCGGATCGAAGTTCGCCGCGAAAAAAGACGCGCACATCACGGACCTGGAGCGGAAGCTCAGCCAGCATTTGGGTACGAAAGTCGAAATCGAAGTGAAGGGTCCGGCCGGAATCATCTCGATCCGGTACTACTCGAACGCCCAGTTCGGCGAGCTGATGAAGAAGATGGGCGTCAAGGCGTAGAAGGCGGTTTCGTCGGCTCCGGCGCCGGCGTCTCCGCCCCGCCGAAGAACCGGCGGCGCGTCTTGGTGGTGAAGGGATCGTACTTCAGCGCCTTCAGCGCGGGCAGCGCCTCGCGAAACACCTGGCGATGCTCGGCGATTTTCCCCGCGACTTCCTTGTCATCCACCCACGGATTCGCCAGGTAGACATCCATCGGGAAAATATCGCCGGCATATTTCGAGAGCGCCCGCATCACGCCGGGCGACATCAGGTTGACCCACCCCATCCGCGTGTAGACGTACGTATCTATTTGCTCCCCATCCATTTGGAACGCTTTCGTCACGACCGCCGGATGCTGCGTCCCGTCGGCGAACCGCGCGACCGCGGAAAAAAGGCCGATGTCCGTCCCCGTGAAGTTCGTGGCTTCCTCCACGAGCGGGTTCTCGGGATCCTGGGATTCGGACGGAACGACGACCCAGTTCTTTCCCTCGAACACGGTTTGGACGGATAGGTCCTTCAGTTTGATCTTCATACTTCCTCCGGCCCTCCCTGTTCCACGTGGAACGCCCGCGACGAATCTCCCCCCGGACAAATCATATCTTACCTTTCGACGGACACCAACTTCCGATGGGGCACTCGGCGCATTTTGGCCGCCGCGCGGCGCAGATCCGTCGGCCGTGCCAGATCACCCGGTGCGAGAAATCGATCCACTCCTCCGGAGGCACGAGTCTCATGAGATCGCGCTCGATCTTCTCGGGCGTCTTCT
>DASRJF010000167.1:0-5479 GCA_035649615.1 Planctomycetota bacterium
CACCGAAGTTCTCGTTGCACCGAGGTTTAAGTGGAAGCGGTCTCCAATCGCGACATCCAGCGGCTCCGCCTCACCACCACCATCCTTCACGAGATGAGCAAGGGGAGCCGCGTCGACGACATCCTCGACGTCATCTATCGCGAGCTCAAGGAGATCATTCAGTTCGACCGGATCGCGATCGCGATGGTGGATCGTCACAAGCAGGAGCTGACGGTCACCGCGCTGAAGACCGAGGGGGAGGTTCACCTGCCGGTCGGCCACCTGCAGCCGGTCGGAGACATGCGCCTGCAGGCGGTGGTCTCCCAGGGCGAGACGATGCTGATCCCCGACCTGCGCGAGTTCATGAAGGAGCATCCGGACTCGGACTCGACGCGGCGCCTCGTCAAGGAAGGGATGCGCTCGAACTGCGCGGTTCCGCTCAAGATCGCGGATGAAGTCATCGGCATCATGTCGGTGTCGTCGCGCATTCCGGAGGCCTTCGGCCCGGACCATGCGCGCGAGCTGTCCGAGATCTCGGGCCACGTCGCCGTCGCCGCGGACAAGGCGCAGCTCATCACGCGGCTGAGCGACCGCTCGGTCCAGCTCGAGAAAGCGAACAAGGAGCTGCAGGAGGCGAACGCCCTCAAGGGGGCCTTCCTCGAGAAGGTCTCCGAGGAGGTCGACCGCCAGACGCGCCAGCTGCACCTGGCGGCCGAGCGCGAGCGGCGGCTCCTGAGGATCTCGGGAGCGGTGAACGCGTCGCTCGACCTCCACGCCGTCTTCCGCGTCGCCGTCGGCGAATTGCGCGACGTCGTCCGCTTCGACCGCGCCAGCATCACGCTCGTGGACGAGGCGGGCCTGCACCTGCGCTTCGCCGCCCTCGAGCCGCCCGAGCGCGAGATCCTCGGGCGCGACGACTTCATCCCGGTCCACGGGAGCAGCCTCGGCGAGGCCGTGACGACGCGCAAGACGGTCCGGCGGCCCGACCTGGCCGCGGGCGGCAGGAAGGTCGAGGAGGAGCTCCTCTTCCAGGCGGGCATCCGGTCGTGCGTCTTCACGCCGCTGATCCTGCGCGGTCGGGCGATCGGGACGTTCAACCTCGCGGGCCGCGAGGCCGGCGCGTTCTCGGAAGAGGACGTCCTCTTCGTCGAGCAGGTCGCCCAGCACATGACGAGCGCCGTCTCCAACGCGCAGGCGTACTCGGAGATCCAGTCGCTCAAGGACGAGCTGCAGCGGGAGAACATCTACCTGAAGGACGAGCTCTCGACGGAGCACCACTTCTTCGAGGTCGTCGGCACGAACGCCCAGCTGACGCAGGCCCTGCGCGACGCCGAGCGCGTGGCCCTCACCGACGCGACGGTGCTCATCCGCGGCGAGACGGGCACCGGCAAGGAGCTGATCGCCCGCGCGATCCACCGGCTGTCGAGCCGGCGCGACCGCGCGCTCATCAAGGTCAACTGCGCCGCCCTGCCGGAGACGCTCATCGCGAGCGAGCTCTTCGGCCACGAGCGCGGCGCGTTCACCGGCGCCGTGGCGCGGAAACCGGGCCGGTTCGAGCTCGCCGCCGGCGGCACCCTCTTCCTCGACGAGATCGGCGACCTCCCCCTCGAGATCCAGGTCAAGATCCTGCGCGTCCTCCAGGAGCGCGAGTTCGAGCGCGTCGGCGGCACGCAGCCGATCAAGGCGGACGTGCGCATCATCGCCGCCACGAATCGCGACCTCGAATCGCTCATCGCCCGCGGCGCGTTCCGGCAGGACCTCTACTACCGGCTCAACGTCTTCCCGATCACGGTCCCGCCCCTGCGGGAGCGGCCCGAGGACATCCGCGAGCTCGCGATGCACATGGTGCGGAAGCACTCGCGGCGCCAGAACAAGAAGATCACGCGCCTCTCCCAGAGGACGATGAACCAGCTCCAGACGTATCACTGGCCCGGCAACGTCCGGGAACTGGAGAACCTGGTCGAGCGCGCCGTCATCCTGTGCGAAGGAGACATCCTCTCGATCGACGAGCGCTGGCTCGCCCCCGGGCCCGCCACGCCCCCGGGGGAATTCAAGACGCTGGAAGAGATCGAGTCGCACCTCCAGGAGACGGAGAAGCGCTTCTTCCAGAGCGTCCTGATGAAGACGGGCGGCCGGGTGTACGGTCCGAACGGCGCCGCGGACCTGCTCAAACTCAAGCCAACCACTTTACAGAGCCGCTTGAAGGCGCTGGGACTCTAGAACCCCCGAAACGACTCCAATTCACAATTGTCTCACAAAACACCGATGATCTCGTTGTTGTAACGAAGTTTTCGGTAAATCCAGCTCGATTCGGAATAACGACGTACAACCTATTGTTATCTAAGTGATTGCGGCAGAGGATTTGGCATGAGACTTGATGTACCCAGATCCAGCTTGGCGGAGTTGCCAAGTGGATTGAGAGTTGGATTATGACTTTCCGCGATACGAATGTCCGACTGAGCGAGAACGTCGACTTGGCGCCTTCCGACGTGAGCGTCCAGGCCCCCGAGAGCGACCGCGAAGTGACGGCGTCGTCGGATCCCATCCGCCGGTACCTGATCGAAGCGACCCGGACTCCCCTGCTGACGGTCGAGGAGGAGCGCCGGCTCGCCGTGCGCATGGCGCGCCGTCGGGCGTCGTTCATCACGGCCGCGTGCGGCATTCCCTCGATGTGGATCCCCGCGGCGCGGCTCGCCCGGCAGGTCCTCAAGGGGCAGAAGCCCGCGCTCAAGGTCTTCATGATCGGCGGCATCTCCGAGAAGAAGTTCCACCGCCACCTGGCGAAGGCGGCGGTGTCGGTGACGCGCCTCGAGGAGATCGCGGGCGAGATGACCCGCATGGGCTGCTCGCTCCACGACCAGCTCGCGCTGAAGAAGCTGTGGCGCGAGGGCCGCGACCTGTGCTCGAGCCTCACGTTCCGCCTCCCGACGCTCCTCCGCCTCGTGAAGGAGGCGCACAAGGCGGTCCAGGAAAAGGCCCGCATCAACCGCCGCGGGCGCCGCGTCGCGTGCTCGAACTGCTCGGGCCGCATCCGGGAGGCGTTCCGGATCCACCGGTCGTTCGTCGAGACGCGCAACGCGCTCGTCAGCGCGAACCTGCGGCTCGTGGTCTTCATCGCGCGCCAGGTCGCGCGCCACCCGTCCCAGCTCCTCGAGCTCATCCAGGAAGGCAACTTCGGCCTGCTCTACGCGACGGAGAAGTACGACGCGCGGGAGCGGTGCCAGTTCCACTCGTACGCGTACTGGTGGATCCGCCAGTCGATGACCCGCGCGGTCGCGAACAAGTCGCGGCTGATCCGCCAGCCCGTCAACCTGCAGGACGCGCCGGTGAAGGTGCGCGAGGCGATCGCCGCGTACCGCGCCGAGAACGGCCGCGACCCGACGCCCGAGGAGCTCGGGAAGATCCTCGACCTCCCCCGCGGCGAGGCGGAGCGCGTCTTCCGGACGCCGGTCCGCACGTTCAGCCTCGACCAGACGCCGGCCGGCGAGGAGGACTCGCCCCTGGCCGACCTCCTGGCCGATCCCCGCGCCCCCGAGAGCCCGGCCGACGCCAAGTGGATTCTCGAGGGGCTCGAGAAAGTGCTCCACACGCTGGCCCCCCGCGAGCGCGAGGTGCTCCTGCTCCGGTTCGGCCTCGGACACGACCAGACCTACACGCTCGAGGACGTGGCGAAGATCTACAACCTGAGCCGCGAGCGCGTGCGCCAGATCGAGATCCGCGCGCTGGAGAAGCTGCGCCAGCCCGACCGGGCGCGGCCGCTGAAGGCGCTGATGGATGCGGTCTCGGATTGACCGGGCATCAAGTAGCAGGCATCAGGTATCAGGGGAAGAGTCCTCGAAGATAGCTCTGACTCGTTCAAGGCTTGGATTGCTTTAAGGAATCCGGCCCCTGATTCCTGGTGCTTGATGCGGTCGCAGGCAGCAGGTAGCAGGCATCAGGGGAAGACCCCTCTAAGATGGCCTTGATGAAATCGAAGCTTGGATTGCTTGTAGGAATCGGCCCCTGATTCCTGATGCTTGATGCCTGCTGCGCTCTAAGGATCCGTGATTGACCTTTCGCCGCCTCGTCCCTAGGCTAGTCGAGCCATGAACATCACGAACGAACAGATCTTGGCGGCTCTCAAGGCCGTCAAGGACCCGGACCTGGGCCGGGATATCGTCGACCTCAACTTCGTCAAAGACGTCAAGTCGTGCGATGGCGTCGTCTCGTTCACGATCGAGCTGACCACTCCCGCGTGCCCGGTTCGCGAGCAGTTGAAGCAGCAGTCGGTGGACGCGGTGAAGAAGCTCGGCGCGAAGCAGGTCGACGTGAAGATGACCTCGCAGGTGCGATCCACCCCGGGGGAAAACCGCGTCCAGATGCTCCCGACGGTGAAGAACATCATCCCCGTCGCGAGCGGCAAGGGGGGCGTCGGCAAGTCGACCGTGAGCGCCAACCTCGCGCTCGCCCTCCAGCGCATGGGCGCGAAGGTCGGCCTGATGGACGCGGACGTCTACGGGCCGAGCATCCCGACGATCCTCGGGATCGGCCAGCTCCCGCAGATGGGCTCCAACGAGCAGATGACGCCCGCGATCAGCCACGGGATCAAGGTCATGTCGCTCGGGTTCTTCATCAAGCCCGAGCAGGCCGTGGTGTGGCGCGGGCCGATGCTCCACAAGACGATCCAGAAATTCCTCGGCGGCGTGGAATGGGGCGAGCTCGACTACCTCGTCGTCGACCTCCCGCCGGGCACGGGCGACGTGCAGCTGTCGCTCTGCCAGATCATCCCGCTGACGGGCGCGGCGGTCGTCTCGACGCCGCAGGACGTCGCGCTCAACGTCGCGCAGAAGGCGATCTCGATGTTCAACCAACTCCACTGCCCGATCCTGGGCGTGATCGAGAACATGTCGGGATACGAGTGCCCGAAATGCGGACACCACGAGGACATCTTCGGGATCGGCGGCGCGAAGGCGGCGGCGGAGCGGATGGGAGTGCCCTACCTCGGCGGAATCCCGCTCGATACCGCGATCCGGACGACCTCAGACTCCGGAAATCCGATCGTCGTGAGCCAGCCGGAGTCGCCCTCCGCGCGCGCCTTCATCAAGGTCGCGGAGGCGCTCGCCGCGCAGGCCAGCATCCGGTCGTTCAAGGCGGAAGAGGCGGGCTCCGGCGTCACTCAGCCGCTGGTGTGGAAGTCCTAAGTTCCAAGTTTTAAGTCAGAGCCCGTACGGGCCTCCCCTCTGACTTAGAGCTTAAGGCTTAGAGCTTAGAGCTGGTCCTGGCAGCGACCATCGCCAGGACCTCCCATTTCTCGGCGTGGCAGATCGTCTTCAATTTGCGCGCCAATTCCGCGGGCGGCTTCGCGGTCTCAAATCCAAAGCGCTTGAAGTAATCCGGGCTCATCGTCGTGATCCAGACTTTCTTCGTCGGGAACTTCGACATGAGGGTGCGGACGAGGCGCGACCCGACGCCGCGCTTGCGGTATTTCTCGAGCACCGCGACGCTCCCCAGCTCGAAGCAG
>DASRJF010000168.1:0-2644 GCA_035649615.1 Planctomycetota bacterium
GGGGGGAAGCTGCTCGTCCTCGAGGGGTTCATGCCCGAGCGCGTGTCGTCGCGGCCGATGGAATCGGTGCTCTTCGCGATGCAGCTGGACCAGGCGTTGCAGGGGGTCCGTTTCATGCGGAGATCGGAATTGAAGTTGCCGGGAGGCTTCTCGAAACCGAAGTTCGTGAGATTGGGGGGGTGCGTCGCCCTGGCGGTCGCGACGCGGCATTAAGCAGTTGTCAGACTTCAGACATCAGACTTCAGAAAGACACTGTCCGGGGTCAATAGTACTTCCGGACCGTCTTGGCCATGAAGAACGGGGCCGAGACCGTCGGCTCGCCCGGCTTGGGGTAGCCGAGCACCTTGACGAACACGCCGATGAAGTCCACTTCGTCGCTGCCGAGGTAGACCACGTCCGGTTTCAAGACGACGTGGAAATGGACCGGCTGGTCCCCCGCGAAGAGCGTCCCCGCGAAGACCTCGCGACTCTTCGTCGTGCCCACCAGGGAGTGACGCTCCGGCGCCAGGTGCCCGATGCGACCCGACACGCGCCACAGCTTTCCCCGGGCGGGGATCGGATGGGCGATCAGCTCCTTGAGGTCGGTCGCCGGCTGGACGGCGGCATCGAAATCCGCCTCGGTCATGGCGGCGAGCTTGGCGTTGACGTGGTTGTAGATGAAGTCGGGGATGCGCGGCGTGTAGTCCTCGATGTACCGGTTGAAGGCGTTCTCGCCCTGGTCGGGCCAGAGGGGCGCTTCGATCGAGACCTCGCGCTCCAGGTCCTGGATCTCCGCCCGAAGCTGCGTGATCTGGCCGCGGAGGCCGGGCTCGCGGCCGCATGAGGCGAGGGAAAGCGCGGCGGCGGCGAGCAGGGCGAGCCTGGAATTCATCTCTCGTTCATCCGCTGCTTGATGCGGTCCTTGTTTTCCTTATAGACGCGCGTCCGGTCGAGGTCGTCCTTGATTTTGCGATATTTCTCCGCCGCCTCGGCCTTCTTCCCCGCGGTGTAGAGCTGGTCCGCCTCCTCGAGGAGCTTCTTCGCCTTCTTCTCGTCCTTCCCGCCGAGCAGGTCGTCGATCCCTTTCTTCGCCTCCTCCTCCAGCCGGTCCCCGGCGGCCTGCGAGACGACGCCTTTCAAGTCGAGGCGCGGGCTGGTCACCGTGCCCTTGATCGGGGCCTGGAAGGTCTTCCCCCGCGAGGACTTCAGCGCGGGGACGCGCGACGCGAGCTCGTCGGTCACCGGGATGCGCCACACCAGGTCGAGCGTGCGGTCGAGGCCGATGGATCCGGTGAACGTCGTCTCGGAGCCGGAGATCGTCCATTGCCAGGGCTGGTCGTAGACGATACGTCCGTCGGCGATCCGGAATTCCACGGGTTTGAGTTTGACCTCGCGCTTCGCCGTCGAGAGGGCGGCCATCAGCTCGCCGAGGAGCTGGGAGCCCGTGAACGAACAGTCGCGGATCTCGAGACGTCCGCGGCCGCCCAGCCCCTTGAGCAGCTCGTCGTCCGTGGCGGTGAACGGCTTCTCATGGCGGAGCGCGACGCTTCCATCCATGGCGCCGTCGAGCCGGCCCCGGGCCTGGGCGAAGACGGGATGGAAGAGCTCCAGGATCGGACCCAGGCGCGCGTCGAGCGGGACGCGGTCGATCTTCACGTCGGCGCTCGCGGCGCCGCGGAGGTCGGCGTCGATCGAGAGGGTGACCGACCCGTCCCCGGCGGTGGTTTTCCCGGCGAGCGAGACGCGGCCGGCTTCGTGCGTGAGGCGGTACTCGCCCGACGCGTCGAACCCGAAGGACTCTTTCTCGCCCGCGACCACGATAGCCACGTTGCTGACCGTGAGCGTCACGTCGAGGGGGGGAAGGTCGGGCGGGCCGGAGGGCTTTCGCGACGCCGTCTCGGGAGCGCCGGCCCCGGGGTCCGGCTTCAGGATCGCCGTCAGGTTGAGGCGCCCGTCGGTGGTGCGAATCTCGAGGTGCGGGTTCTCGACGCGCACGGCGGCGACGATGCGGCCGCCGAAGATCGCGCGGAGGCTGAGGCCGGCGCTGATCGACTTCACGGAGGCGACGCGGGCTCCGCGGCGGTCCTTGATTTCGACGTTGTGGATCCCGGCGCCGCCGAACCAGGAGAAGGAGACGTCGCCGACGGTGGCGGAGCCGTCGATGCGGTCGTTGAGCGTGGCCTGCAGTCTCGAGCGGACGACGGACGCGATGATCGGGGGCGCGCCGAAGAAGACGGCGAGGACCAGGACGGCGAGCGAGGCGCCGGTCCAGATCAGGATGCGGCGGAGGCGGGACCGGCGAGGCGGGGCTTCGGGAACGGGCGCGGAGTCCATCACGGGGTTGTACGACGCCCGGCGCCCGTTGTCACGCGCCTTTCATGGCGGAGCGGGAGGCGGTGTCCACGGCGCCGCCGCGCTTGACGATGATCTCGTTCTGGCCGATGCGGAGGGCGCAGTTGGGATCGCGGGTGTCGAGGGGGAGCCCGCGGATGACGCCTTCGCGGTTGGTGAACCAGAAGTACACCCGCGGTCCGTCGGCGGTGATCGCGAAGAGTTCGCCGTACGTGAAGGGAACCGCACCCGCGTTGATGATCATCGATGCCCTCCGTAGCTCCCACCATCTTAACACAGCGGGGCCCCCCTCCGTCCCGTTCCTGTTTTGGGG
>DASRJF010000169.1:0-3374 GCA_035649615.1 Planctomycetota bacterium
ATCGACGCCGACACCCCGCGCGACGCGCGCTCCAAGCTGAAATCGCGCCGCCTCCACGTGACGGCGATCGAGTCGCTGGTGGCCGAGGGGAAGACGGCCCGCGCCCGCCGCGTCCCGTGGGCCGGCCGGAGCTCGCGGGCCGAACTGCCCATGATCACGCGCCAGTTCGGCACGCTCCTCGCGTCGGGCATTCCCCTCATGGGGACGCTCAACGCCGTCATCGAGCAGGCGGAGGACCGGCGGCTCAAGGCGGTCCTCATGGACGTCCGCGAGCGCGTCTCGCAGGGCGTCGCGTTCTCCGACGCGCTCGGCGCGCATCCGCGGCTCTTCAACGACCTGTACGTGAACATGGTGCGCGCGGGCGAGGCGAGCGGCTCGCTGGACAAGATCCTCTTCCGCCTCGCGGACTACCTCCACGCGGCGCGGCGCCTGAACTCGAAGATCGTGGCGGCCCTGACCTACCCGATCATCATGCTCATCGTGGGGACGGTCGTCGTGGCGGTCCTCCTGACGTTCGTCGTGCCCAAGATCACGGACGTGCTCCAGAAGCAGAGCAAGGCCGCGCTGCCGCTGCCGACCGAGATCCTCATGGCGGTCTCGGGCGCCATGAAGAGCTACTGGTGGGTGGGCGTGCTCGCGATCTTCGCGGCCTGGTTCGTGCTGAAGCGAGTGCGCGCCACGGCGCGCGGGAGGCTGTGGATGGACACGGCCGTCCTGCGCATCCCCGTCGTGGGGCCGCTGCTCCGGAAGAGCGCGGTGTCGCGGTTCTCCCTGACGTTCGCGACGCTCCTCGAGAGCGGCCTGCCCGTGCTGGAGTGCGTGGCGGTCGTGAAGCGCGTCGTGAACAACCAGCTCATCGCGAACGTCCTGGACGACGTCCAGCGGAAGATCGCGGAGGGGGCCGACATCGCGACGCCCATGAAGCAGAGCAAGGTCTTCCCGCCGGTGGTCGGCTACATGATCGCGGTGGGCGAGGAGAGCGGCCGGCTCGAGGAGCTGCTGAAGCGGATCTCGACCGCCTACGACGAGGAGATCGAGATCGCGGCGCAACGGCTGACGTCCCTGCTGGAGCCGCTCATGATCGTGGTGCTGGCGCTGATCGTGGGGTTCATCGTCCTGTCGATCCTGCTGCCGATCCTGGAGATTGGAAACATCGTATGAGGCCCGGGGCCCGGGAACGGAACATGAACGCGAAACGCAGGTCGGGATTCACCCTGGTCGAAATCATGGTCGTCGTCGTCATCATCGGCATCCTGGCGACGATTTTCATCGCGCGCGTCATGGGCCAGGGCGACAAGGCCAGGGTCCGGATGACCAAGGCCCTGCTCACCCAGACCGCGAGCCAGCTCGACATCTTCAAGCTCGACCACAGCCGCTACCCGGACAGCCTGGACGACCTGGTCGTGGCTCCGAATTACGTGAAACCGGAAAACTACCCGCCCGAGGGGTATCTCAAGGAGCATCCGGTCGACGGATGGGGCCACAAGCTCGTCTACCGGCGCCTGAGCTCCGCCACGAAGCCGTTCGAGCTCTTGAGTTACGGCGCCAACGGCGAGCAGGGGGGCGAAGGGTACGACGCGGATATTTCGTATTGAGGGGTGAGTGCACCCAAGGCGATGCGTGTAATGCAGCTTCGATCCTCCGGTCGCTTTACGCTTATGCAGTTGATGGTCGGCGTCATGGCCCTTGGTCTCATCTTGGCCTTGGCAGCCAAGGTGGAGGGTCCGCGAACCAAATGCGGCAAACGCCCCAACCCCAAGGCGAACCTAGTCAGCGTCGCGAGCCAGCTCGACATCTTCAAGCTCGACCACGGCCGCTACCCGGACAGCCTCGAAGAGCTGGTGCACGCGCCCAGCTGGTTGACGGACCTCGAGAGCTATCCCCAAGAGGGATACTTCCGGGAACTTCCCGTGGACAACTGGGGCCACAAGCTGCTCTACCGGAGGGTGAACTCCCCGGCAAGACCCTTTGTACTCTTGAACTTGGGAGCCGACGGCCGCGAAGGCGGAGAAGGACCCGATGCGGACATCTCGTACTAGACCGTCTCGCGGCGGGCTTGCCCTGAGCGAGCGCCGAAAGGCGCGAGTCGCAGGGTTCACGCTCATCGAGATGATCGTGGTCGTCATGATCCTCGCGTCGATGACGGCGCTCGCGGTGGGGAAGCTCGATTTCCTCGTGCCCCGGTACCGCTTGCGGGCCGCGACGCGGCAGACGGCGTCGATCCTGAACCAGGCGCGGTCGCGGGCGGCGGCGATCGGCCGGGACGTCTACGTGCGGATCTACCTGTCCGAGGGGCGGTACGAAGTCCTCGTCCCGATGCCCAAGGAAGATCAGCCTTGGGTTCCTCCCGACACGCCGGCGGACCTCATCCCGCCGCCCGAGTATGAATTCCAGACCGCGTTCGGGGGGTCGCTGCCGGAGGGGCCGGAATTCGTCAACGTGATCCTGGGGAGCGAGGCGGATCAGACCATCACCTCGGGCAAGGCGCAGATCCGGGTCTCGCCCTTCGGGGCGGGCGACCACGTCATCGTCAACTTCAGGTTCGAGAACCGCCGCTCCGCGATCCGGCTCAACGGCCTGACGGGCGTCATCTCGTTCTACGAGGAGGAGAAGAGCGCGCCGCAGCTCCTGGAGGACCAAGGTGAGTAGGCGCCCCCGTCAACGGTCCGGCTTCACCCTCATCGAGGTGCTCGTCGCGATCCTTATCGTTGCGGTCGTAGCCATGGTCCTGCTCTACCGCCGCATCGATGTCGTGCGCGACGCGGCCCGGGTGCGCGACCAGCGCGTCGCGTGGACGCTCGCCGCCTTCAAAATGGGGGACCTGTCGCGGGATCCCGCGGCGATCGCGGACTCCGACTCGGGCGACTTCTCGGAGGATTCTCCCGACCAGGCGGGCTTCCGGTGGTCGTACGAGGCGGAGGTCGAGCCGGTGCCGCTGGACGAGGGACCCGGGGAGACGCCGCGCTCCGTGCGCCGGGTCCGCCTCAAGATCATCGATCCCGACGACGTCGAGATTCAAACGCTCGAAGCCATGTTCCCCTTCGTGCAAGCGGAGTCGCCATGACCAGGAACCGGCGCGGGGAACTTGCCCTGAAGCAGCGACGCCACTCGCGAGTCGAAGGATTTACGTTGATCGAAATCGTGCTGGCCGTCGCGCTCTGCACGCTGGTCATGGCGCTCGTGTACGGCGTCGTCCTCTCCACGATCCAGGCGGCCGAGCGGGTCGATGAACTGACGCACGGCAGCGAGATCGGACCCGCGATCCTCGCCCAGATCCGGGAGGACGTCGGCGCGGCCTTCATGCCCGGGGAGGACCAGGATTTCTTCGTCGGGCAGGAGCGGTCCGGCCGGGACCGGCTCGATTTCGTCTCCTC
>DASRJF010000170.1:0-2349 GCA_035649615.1 Planctomycetota bacterium
GGTGGGCGGGCAGAGCGTGGTCTTGCAGGCCAGGAAGTAGCTACAAGCCTCAAGCCTCAAGCTCCCAGCGAGGGAGCTCATACTTCGGGAATGATCCGGCTATCTTGAAGATGTCGAGATCCTGCCCGTGGCACTTTTGCCGCGCCTTGAGCTTCTTGAGGCCAGGCGTGGAGCCGCACCGTCGCCTCGTGAATTGCGGGTAATAAAAAAGCGGGCTCCCTGGGTGGGGAGCCCGCCGATAGGAGAGGGGTAATGGGTTGTGCATAGAATTAGTCGGCCGCGGGCAAGAGCGACTTGAGCGGAGCTTGTATCTGGGACGAAAAAATTTCCGCCGGGTTGAGATTGGGTTGGCGTCGGGCTTGAAGCTTGGAGCATGGGGCCTCCGGCTTGCCGTTCGGAGCTCGATGCCGCCTGTTTGAGTTGCCCAATCTCTCCGTCCTGATCCGATTCTCTTAAAGTTCACTACCCGTCTACTCGATACAGATGGAACCAGCATCCAGCGAAGCCGGATCGGCGACGCCGGAGGGATGTGATTTTCCCCCCCAGGGATGCGGTCGCGCCCCGATTTGGGGGCCGGTTCCGATCACGCCCGAAGTCGGGCGCCGGGACGTGACGTGCGTTCGTTCTGTGACAACGGGGGAGTGTGGCATCGCCGCAGGCGGCCCGCCGGATCGAATCCGGTCGGGTCCGGCCCGAAGATGCGCCTCCGGACTTTCGCCGCGACCCTGCCCGTACCGGGCACGACGCCGCGCGGCGGGACTCCGGGCGGGCGCTTACAAAAGCCCCAAGCTACAAGCTCCAAGCTTCAAGCTTCTGGCTCCTGGGTTTTGGCCTATAGCTTAAGGCTTGGGGCTGAAAGCTTGAATCGGGTCCTCCAACCGCCTGCGTTTCCGATCCGCCGGACCGCCGAGCGGCTCCGGACGCGGCCCCGCCAGGGGCGCTCCGGTTCCGGCTCCGTGACAAACGCGCGCGCGAACGTTAAATTTGACGGGTCGCGCGCCACGGGGCGGCCGCTGTCCAGGCTGTCCGGGCGCCGCGCGCGGAGGCGCGGCCTTTTGATCGAGCGGATCGGATTCGCCGTCGGATTGCTGGTCGCGCTGGGCTCTCCGGCCCCTGCCGTCGCGCAGGACGCTCCCCCGTTACAGCGCCCCCCTCCCCCCGCCGAATCCGTCACCTTCACCGGGTCCGCCCGCCTCGAGTACTTCGCCCGCGATTCCGCGATCGAGCAGCTCCGCGCGGCCGCGGCGGGACTCCCCGCCCCCGGGGGCGACGACTCCTTCGTGGCGGCCGACGCGAGGATCCGGTTCGACTGGCGGCTCCCGGGCGTGCGGTTCGCGGCCGAGGCGGCGGTCCTGCCCTACGACGACGGCGCGAACCGGACCCTCGGCGGCGACACCGAGCTCATCCTCAAGCAGGTCTTCGTCGACCTCGAGGGATTCCTGTCGCCCGACCTCACGTTCCGCGCGGGGGCGTTCGACTATGCCTGGAAGATCCGTCCCCACGGCGAGCCGTTCCTCCTCGACCTCGGCCGGGCGGAGTCGTTCTTCTCGGGCGTCGGGGACCGGGACCTGGAGCTCCCCGGCGGCGCGCTCCTGAAATGGCGCGCGGGCGACTTCGTCGAGGTCGAGGCCCTCTGGATGACGACGATCGAGGGCGGCGCGGCCTCGGCCGACGAATCGCTGGCCGCCCTCCTCGCGAACTTTCCCCTGAGCGAGCGGTCCGCCGTATTCCTCGGGGCGCTCCACGTCTCGGGGGCGGGCGACCCCAAGGTCACGACGTGGGGCGGCGGGGCCGACTTCTACTTCGGGGACGAGCGGGAACTCGAGGTCTTCGGCGAGGCGTGGCTCCAGGCGGGGAGCATCGCGAGCGGCGTGTCGCGGAGCGCGTGGGCGGCCCACGCGGGAGTGCGCGGGGTGACCGGCCCCTGGCGCGCGGAGGCCTCCGCCGCGTGGCGGTCCGGGGACGACGATCCCACGGACAGCCGGGACGGGACGTTCCAGTCGTACGAAGGCCAGGAGCGGTTCCGGATCGTCGACAGCGCGGAATTCGGCCTCGACTGGGACGTGAACCTCCAGTCGGTCCGGCTCTCGGTGACGCGGAGGATCGGCGACTCTGCGGAGGCGAGGATCGACGCCGGGCGATTCCGCCTGGACGAGACCATGGCGGGCGTCGACCGGGACCTCGGCACGGAAGTGGATCTCTCGCTCACGCATGAGATCTCGAAATCCGCGTCGGCATGGGTGGCGATCGCGGCCCTGCTGGGCTCCGACGCGCTGGAATCGGCGACCCTGGACGGGGATTCGAGCACCTACCTGGCGGCCGTCGGGGTGAGGGTTCTCTGGTAGGACT
>DASRJF010000171.1:0-3983 GCA_035649615.1 Planctomycetota bacterium
GACCTCGTCCTCGCGCACGCGCGCAGCGTCTTCTCGACGAGGACGTCGACCACCGCCTCCTGGAACCCGGCGCAGATGTCCGCCACCTGGTCCGGACTGTGCGTCCTCGGCTTCTTCCCGTCCTGCCCGCGGACGTGATACAGCACGCTCGTCTTCACGCCGCTGAAGCTGAAGTCGAGCGAGTCGGGTTCGAGCATCGTCCGCGCGAACGTGACCTTGGCGGGATCGCGCCCCTTCGCCAGCCGGTCGATGACCGGCCCTCCCGGGAATCCGAGATCGAGGATCTTGGCCACCTTGTCGAACGCCTCCCCCGCCGCGTCGTCGGTCGTCGCGCCCAGCAACGCGTGCTCCGTCTCGCTCCGGCTGTGGTACAGGCTCGTGTGGCCGCCCGACACGACGAGCGACACGAACGGGTATTCGAGCTCGGGGAACGCCAGCTTCACGGCGTAGATGTGGCCGTGGATGTGGTCGACGCCCGCGAGCGGCTTGCCCGTCGCGAGGGCGAGCGATTTCGCCATCGAGACGCCGACGAGGAGCGCCCCCACGAGGCCCGGCGTGTGCGTCACCGCGATCCCGTCGATCGCGTCCAGGCGCGTCCCGGCCTGCGCGAGCGCCCGGTCCACGACCGGGACGATCGCCTCGATGTGCGCCCGGCAGGCGAGCTCGGGCACGACGCCGCCGTACAGCGCGTGCAGGTCGATCTGCGACTGGACAACGCTCGAGAGGATCTCGCGACCCCCGCGCACGACCGCGGCCGCCGTTTCGTCGCAGCTCGACTCGATCCCGAGGACGTTCATTTCGGTTCCTTGGACTCGGGCTTCGGAATCTCCCGGCGCTGCACCTTCGGCGGGCGTCCCTCGCGCTTCGCGCGGAGGACCTCGAGGCCCGCCTCGAGCACGAAATCCTTCGGCGGAGGTTCCGCGATCGGCGGGCCCTTCACGATACCCTCGGCGAACCACCGCTTCCGCACGGCGAGTTCCTCGTCGGGAGTCATCTCCACGAAGTAGGTCGGCACCAGGCCGCCTTCGGACTCCGGATCCTTCGCGCCCACCTGCTCGCCGTTCGGGGTCACCCACCGCGCCGTGGTCAGTTTCACGTAGGACCCGTCCGAGAGCTCGTACTGGCTCTGGACCAGCCCCTTGCCGAACGTCCGCGTCCCGACGAGCGACGCGATGTGGTGATCGCGAAGGGCGCCGGCCACGATCTCGCTCGCGCTCGCCGAGTCGCGGTTCACCAGGATCGCCACGGGCGTCTTGGTCCCCAGGGCTTCCGGGGTCTTCGCCTTGTAGATCGTGCGATGCTCCGGGCGCTTCCCCTCCGAGGTCACGACCACGGCGTTCGGGGGAAGCCAGAGGTCGCACAGCTCGACGGCCGCCTTGAGCAATCCCCCGCCGTTGAAGCGCAGGTCGATGACGAGCGCGTTCATGCCGCGCCCCTCGAGGTCCCGGTACGCCTTCTCGAAATCGACCGGCACCTCCTCGGTGAAATCGTTGATCCGGATGTAGCCGATGCCGGGCTCCACCAGCCGGTGCTTCACCGCCACGATCTTGATCTCGGCCCGGGTCAGCGTCACGTCGAACGGCTCGAGATCTCCCCGCCGCAGGGTGAGGACGAGCTTCGTACCGACTTCGCCCCTGATGCGGGAGATGACTTCGTTTCCCGGCTGGCCCTTGACGTCGACGCCGTCGACTTTGACGATCAGGTCGCCCGGCAGGAGTCCGGCGTGGAACGCGGGCGTGTCCTCGATCGGGCTCGTGACCATCAAGTACCCCGATTTGTCGTCGGGCTCGACGCGGATCCCCACGCCGGGGAATTTCCCCAGCATCACCTGCTGGCTCCACTGTTGCCATTCCGCGGCGGTGAAATACTCGCTCCACTTGTCGGTCGTGGAGAGCAGGCCCGCGATGGCGGCGCGCTCCAGCTTCTCGTGGGGAATCTCGCCCGGGTAGTGGGCGCGGATCCGCTCGTACACCTCCGCCACCTTGCGCGCGGTCTTCGATCCCGGCTGGTACATCGTGAACACGGAGCCGAGGAGGAAGCTGAGGACGACCACCGCGGTCGCGCTGGCCATCGTGAGGAATCTGCGGGCCATGGTCACCCCAAGTAAGTCCAACGATTATACGGGCGGCCCGCGACCTGGCCGACGGGTGGATCGACTTGAACCCTCCGAAAGTTCTAATTCGCCCGAAGGATGACCTGGGCTGACGGTCAACGGTCAACCGTCAACGGTCAACGTAATGTGGACCGCGACATTTCAGGTCTCTATGATGCTCCTCGGAGGGAGAAATCGTGGAAGCTCACGTCATGACCGACACGTCACAGCTCGCGAAGATGGCGCAGAAGCTCCGCCGCCTGTCGATCCTGGCGACGACGGAGGCGGGGTCGGGCCACCCGACGACCTGCATGTCGTGCGCCGAGATCATGGCGGTCCTCTTCTTCGAGGAGATGCGCTTCCATCCGGGGGATCCCACCGCCCGGAACACCGACGCGTTCGTCCTGTCGAAGGGCCACGCCGCGCCGATCCTGTGGGCCGCGCTGAGCGAGGCGGGCGCGATCGCGGAGGACCCGCTCACCCTCCGGAAATCGAACAGTCCGCTGGAAGGCCATCCCACGCCCCTCAGCCCCTGGGTGAAAATCGCCTCGGGTTCGCTGGGGCAGGGTCTCTCCGCCGCCGCGGGCATCGCCCTGGGCCGGCGCTTCGACGGCATCGCCTCGCGCGTCTACTGCCTGCTCGGAGACGGCGAGACGGCGGAAGGCTCGGTGTGGGAGGCCGCCCAGTTCGCGTCCCACATGAGGCTCCATCGCCTCTGCGCCATCGTCGACGTGAACGGGCTGGGACAAAGCGGCCCGACGATGCACGGCCACGACGTCGAGCCGTACGTCCGCAAGTTCGAGGCGTTCGGCTGGGCCGCGGCCGCCGTCGACGGCCACAGCGTCCCCGAGCTGATCGAGGCCTTCGAGAAGGCCCGCGCGACCGAGGATCGCCCCTTCGCGATCATCGCGCGCACCGCGAAGGGCAAGGGCGTCGCGGCGCTCGAGGGCCGCGACGGCTGGCACGGCAAGCCGCTGAAGAAGGGCCCCGAGCTGGACGCCGCGCTGCGCGAGCTGGGGGACACCGAGGTGAAGATCCGCGTGGAGCCCCGCACGTCGCCCGTCATCACCCTGAAGACGGCGATCCTCGGCCGGGGCGAGATCGTCCCCGAGTACACGGCGGGCCAGGACGTCGCGACGCGCGAGGCCTACGGAACGGCCCTCGCGAAGCTCGGCCGCATGCACCCGGACGTCGTGGTCCTCGACGGCGACACGAAGAATTCCACGTTCTCGGAGAAGTTCAAGGCGACCAAGCCCGAGCGCTTCGTCGAGGCGCACATCGCCGAGCAGAACATGGTGGGGGTGGCGCTCGGCCTCGCGTCGGATGGGAAAGTTCCGTTCGCCTCCACGTTCGCGGCGTTCCTCACCCGCGCCTACGACCAGATCCGCATGGCTACCTATTCCCGGCCGGGGACGCTCGTCCTCTGCGGGAGCCATTCGGGCGTCTCGATCGGCGAAGACGGGTCGTCGCAGATGGGGCTCGAGGACCTGGCGATGTTCCGCGCCTTGATTTCGTCCACGGTGCTCTACCCCTCGGACGCCGTGAGCACGGAGCGGCTCGTGGCCGAGGCCGCCGCGGCGAAGGGGGTCGTCTATATCCGGACCACGCGCCCGAAGACGCGCGTCCTTTATCCCCTCTCCGAGAGGTTCCCGATCGGCGGGTCCAAGACGCTCCGGTCGGGTCCGAACGACCGCGCGACCGTGGTGGCGGCCGGCATCACGCTCCACGAGGCGCTCAAGGCCTACGAGCTCCTGGCCAAGGAGGGAATCCCGGTCCGCATCATTGACGCGTATTCGATCAAGCCGATCGACTCCGACACGCTTCAGCAGGCGGCCGTCGAGACGCGCCACCTCGTCACCGTCGAGGACCACTCCATCCACGGCGGCCTGGG
>DASRJF010000172.1:0-2893 GCA_035649615.1 Planctomycetota bacterium
TAAAGCGCCGCCGACTTCCCGGGCTCGCCCGTGAACACGTCGGCCTCCACGAGGGGCGCCTGGACGGGGGCCGTCTCGGGCTCCCCGCCGGCAGCCGGGATCGTAAACGTCCCCTTCACGACCACCACGAGCAGCTGCCGGCCGTCCGGCTGCATGCCCATGGTCTGCCGCGCAAGGAAACGCGTCGTGTTGATGAGGTTCATCAGTTGATCTGCACGGATCCGCCCTTGATCCGATTTACGCCGGAAGAGCGGCTGAGGACGTACGAGCCGCGGATCAGGACTTTTCCTACGCGCGTCAGCGTGATGCTGGCTTTCCCACAGCGCAGGACGACTTCCTTCCGGCCCTCGATCGTCAGCCGGTCGCCGTCGACTTCCGCCTGGATCCCCGACTCAGGTTCCGGCACCTGGATGACGCCGAGGACGACGGGCTTCGAGGGGTCGCCCTCCTCGAAAGCCAGCACGACGTCGCGGCCCACGTGGGACGGCTTGAGGAGCGCCGCGCTCCGGGCCCGGCGCGGCGTCTCATCTCCCGGCACCGTGACCCGGATACGCCCCGACGCGTCGATGCCGGCCAGCACGCCGATCGCGACGCCTTCTGCTTTGGCCGTGAATTGCATGGTGTAGTCCCCGGTTGGTTTAGTTCTGGAGAATGTTCTTTCCCTTGAGCGTCATGTCCTTCGACGCCTGGGCCAGGATCTCGCCCGACCCCTTGATCTGCACATCCTTCCCCTCGATCACGATCGTCCCGTCCTTCTTCAGCGTGATCGAGGCCTTCCCGGACTTGATCACGATGTCCTTCTGGGACTCGATCGCCAGGCTGTCCTTGACGACGAGCGAGTACTTCTCGGTCACGGTTTCCGAGTGGTTCTTCTTGATCGACTCCGTGAGATTCCCCCCCACCGCCACCTGCTTGTCCTTGTTGATGTTCTCGTTGCGGCCCCCCCCGACCGTTTCCGAGAACGATCCCCCGACCTCCACCGCCTTGGCGAGTCCCACCGTCTCGTTCATGGCGGCGCCGACCGTGATCTGCAGGGCCGCCCCCACCGTCACCGCCTTCGCGGCCCCCACCGTCTCCGTCGCGGCGACGGCCACCGACTCGGTCTTGTTCGAGCCGATCGTGATGTCCTGGTTCGCCCCGACCGAGACGGTTTGATTCGCCCCGACCGTCTCCTGGTGGTCGGCCCCCACCTTCGTGGTCTTGTTGTTTCCAATCTCCACCTTCTGGTCGTGCCCGATCGTCTTCGTCCGGTCGTTGCCGATCTCCATCGTCTCGTCGTGGCCGACGTTCTGGCTCTTGTCGTTCTCGATCTTGATCATCCAGTCCTTCTGGCCGTGCAGGAAGACGTGCTCGCTCCCCTCCGTGTCGTCGTACCGCAGCTCGTTGTTCCCCGCGCTCTTCCAGAAGTGCTGCGCCTGGTTGGCGCTGGTCGTCGGACTCGGGTTGTCGGTGTTGTACACGCACCCCACGATGAACGGCCGGTGCGGATCGCCGTTCTCGAAGGCGACCAGCACCTCGTGCCCCTTGAGCAGCGGCGAGTGGAACCCGTACGCCGCCCCCGCGTACGGCTCGGCGAGCCGCATCCAGCACGAGGCCTTGTCGTCGTCCTCCTTGTGGTCGATGTCGAACAGGAACTTGACCTTGTACCGGCCGCGGTCGTCCATGTGGGCGTACTGCCCGCCTCCCGACGCGGCGCACACCTTCGCGTGGACCACGCCGGCGATCCGCGGCCACTCCGTGCGCCGCTCCGGACGGAATTCGAGCTTGTCCGGGATGCACGTGAACCGGTTCTCGTAACTCCAGCCCTCCTCCGCGCTTCCATGCTCGACCGGCTGCGTGCCCTCCGAGGTCATCTCCGTGATGACGTACCCCTGCGAGAGCTCGGTGTCGACCTCGCTGAGCCCCGTCAGCGTGAAGCGCCCGCCGGGATAAAAGCGACGGACCGTGCCCGCGCCGAAGAACACGCGGCGCCGCGCCAGGATCTCCTCCGCGCGGAGCGTCCGCAGCGCCTTCCCCTCCTCGGGCAGCAGGTAGTGGTCGCCGTATTCGTACTGGAACCCGACCAGCGCCTTGGCGTCCTTGATCGGCTCCTCCGACAGGAGATCCAGCTTCGGCTTCTGGAAGTTGTAGTCCTTCAGGATCACCTTCCCCGGGACGACGCCCTGGCGGCTCTGGAACCGGGTGGCGGTCTGCTCGTAGCCCCAGGACCCGACGCCCGTCTCGCCGATCGTGGGATCGGGCTTGCCGAGACGGACCACCGGATCGTCGGGGATGTCCTCGAACGCGGCCTTGGAGTCGGCGAGGATCATCTTTTCCGCATCTTCCCCGTGCTGGAAGAAGTAGAAGATCCCCTCCTGCTCCATCAGCCGGTGGATGAAGTGCAGGTCCGTCTCCTGGTACTGCAGCACGAACTCGTGCTTCGGGTGGGCGCCGGAAATCTTCCAATCCGCGTCGCCCACGATCCCCGCGTCGGTGAGGACCTTCTTGACGATGTCGGGAACGGTCATCTCCTGGAAGATCTTCGTCCGGGTCGTCAAGGAGAGCGCCCAGAGCGTCGGGACGAGCACGACTTCGAACCGCGTGAGCGTCCCCGCGTCCGGCTCCCAGGCGCCGTCGTACCCCTGCTGGATCGACGACAGGAGGCCGCGGATGTTCACGGCGGGACTCCCGAGTTGGAGGTGGGCCTTCGCCTCCAGCAAGCCGTCGAAGTCCTGCGAGGGCGACTTGGAGCCCAGCGTGACCACGTACCGGAAGGGGGTCGATATCGACTCTTCTCCGCGGAAGGAGAGGACTTCGAACCCGGGGTCCTCGAATCCCTCGAGCGTGATGTTCATCACCTTGGCCATGGAGTGCTCCTTGGGCGGGTCCGGGGGGCTCCGGGGGCGCCCATCAA
>DASRJF010000173.1:0-2075 GCA_035649615.1 Planctomycetota bacterium
GGTAATGCACGCCGCGCGACTCGGCCCGCCGGGCCGCGGCGCGCGCCATCAGCGTCCCGACGGTCACCAGGTTCTGGAGCTCCCAGCCCGCGGGCGACTCGAACCCGATCCGCATCACGTACGACGCCCAGAACGTCATCCTCTCGTCCGCCTCCGCCAGCCGCTTCCCATCGCGCTCAATCCCCACCTCGCGCCACATCACACTCCGGAGCGAATTGCGCAGGTCGTCGAGATCCACCCCGTCCGGCGGCTGGAACCGGTATCGAAACGAGACCCCTCGCGCGCCCTTCGGCTTCGCATGGCCCGCCGCGTGCCTCCCCGCGCGACGGCCGCACACGAGGCATTCGAGCAGCGAGTTCGACGCCAGCCGGTTGGCGCCGTGGAATCCCGTCGCCGCGCACTCGCCCGCCGCGTACAAGCCGCGCAGGCTCGTCCGCCCGTCGATGTCCGCCCGGATCCCCCCGATCATGTAATGCGCCGCGGGACGCACGGGAATCGGCCGGCGCGTCCAGTCGACCCCGAACTTCTCGCACAGCGCCACCAGCCCCGGGAATTGGCGGCGCACGTCCGCGCCCGGGATGTGCGTGATGTCGAGATAGACCTGCGTGTCGCCCGACTTCAGCATCTGGCGGAGCATCGACCGCGACACGATGTCGCGCGGCGCGAGGTCCCCCATCGGGTGATAGTCCTTCATGAACGCCCGCCCCGTCCGGTCCCGGAGCGTGCCGGAGGCCCCCCGCACGGCTTCCGTGACGAGCGCTCGGCTCGCCCCCGCGAGATAGAGCGTGGTCGGGTGAAACTGCATGAACTCGAGATCCATGAGCTCCGCGCCGGCGCGGTAGGCCATCGCGATCCCATCCCCCGTCGCGATCGCGGGGTTCGTCGTCTCGCGGTAAATCTGGCCCACCCCGCCCGTGGCGAGAATCGTCGCGCCGGCGACCGCCGCCCGGAGCTGCTTGCCGTCGTGGAAGAGGACGCCGATGCACGCGCCGCCGCGCGTCAGGAGATCGACCGCGAAGCAGCTCTCGAGGAAGGCGATGTTCCGGCTCGACCGCGCCCTGCCGATGAGCGTGCGCTCCAGCTCCAGGCCGGTCTCGTCGCCCCGATGGAGCACCCGCGCGCGGCTGTGGCCGCCTTCCCGCGCGAACTCCAGGGCTCCGCCGTGGCGGTCGAAATGCGCGCCCCATGAGATGATCTCGCGCACGGCGTCCGCCCCCTCCGCGATCACCGTCCGCACGACCTCCTCGTCCGACAATCCCCACCCCGTCGCGAGCGTGTCCGCAATGTGCGACTCGAACGCGTCGCGCTCGTCGATCGCGGCCGCGATGCCGCCCTGCGCGTAGCGTGAATTGGATTCGATGATCTCACGCTTCGTGATGACGAGGACCCGCGTCGAATGGGCGGCCTCGATCGCCGCGCGCAGCGCCGCGAGACCGCTTCCGACGACGATGACCCCCGCCTCGAGCGGCGGACGCATCCGTCGCGCGTCAAAGGGGACGAGATACCGGGGACTGTCAATACGGAGAGGCTTCATGGATCCAGCAAGGTACGAGAATTTGGCCTTGAACGCATCGGGTTGCTGGAAGCTGGAAGCCGGAGGCTGGAAGCGGCCCTAGACCGGCTTTTCTTCCGCGACGCGACTGTAGAGGGTGCCGTTCCGGTGGCAGATGAGGAGCGCCTTCACGACGTCCTCGTCGAACAGCTTCCCCGCGCCTTCCTGCATCCGGCCGAGGAGGTCCTTGGGGTTCGGAAACGCGCCCGAGCTCGTGAGGGATCCGCCCGACATCCCGAGATCGTCGAAGTGATTGGCGACGATGATGATGCGCGCGAGGAGCGGCGTCTCCTCGTTCTTGATGTGGTACGGAAACCCCGACCCGTCCGCGCGCTCGTGGTGGTAGCGGATGCCGGGCAGGAACTCCTCGTAGCCGTCGATAGCCGAGATGATCTTCTCGCCGGCCGTGACGTGCGCTTCCTGCGGCGGGGTTTCCGCCGATCCGAACGACTCGATCTTGCCCACGTCGTGGAACAGGCCCGCCAGCCGCACGCGGTCCGTCTCCTCCTTGGTCATCCCCAGC
>DASRJF010000174.1:0-4603 GCA_035649615.1 Planctomycetota bacterium
GACGCGCGTCGAGAGCTCGCCCGGCTCGGTCTCCAGGCGCAGCCGCTCGCTGGGCTGGACCGCCGTGAGCGTTTCAAATACGGACTTTGGCTTCGGGTGCATGGGGAGGAAGAAACAGCGCCTGAGATTCTAGGAGCCCAAGCGCGGACAAGCCAAGCAATTCCACGAAAACGACGCACGATTTGGGATGGGGGATTCGTGATTTGCGGAAGCCGGCCCTTCGCGGACCCGGATCCAGCCTAGAATCTGGAGGTGCCCCGGATTCCGCTGTGGCTGAAGGTCGGGTGGACCGCCTGGGTCGCGACCTGGGCCCCGTCGTACGCGCTCTACTTCGGGCCCGAGAATTTCCTGTGGTTCTGCAACCTCGCGAATTTCATCCTCGCCGCGGGGCTGTGGCTTGAAAGTCCGCTCCTGGTGTCCTGGCAGGCGGTGTCCGTCCTCCTGGTCCAGATCCTCTACGTCCTCGACGTCGCCGCGCGGTTCTTCCTCGGGTTCTTCCTGCACGGCGGCACCCGGTTCATGTTCGACGAGTCGATTCCGCTCGAGATCCGTCTCCTCTCGCTGTGCATGCACGCGGGCACGCCGCCGGTTCTCATCTTCGGCCTCGCGCGCCTCGGCTACGACCGCACCGCGCTGCCGTTCCAGGTCGCGACGACGGCCGTCGCGATCGGGGTGAGTTTCTTCGGGGGCCCCCTGCGCAACATCAACTGGTCCTGGGGCCCTCTGTTCCGGCAGCAGCAGGTCGTCGCGCCGGCACTCTACCTCGCGATCGCGGTCGCGGGGTACACGATCCTCCTCTACCTGCCGGCGCACCTCTTTTTCTCGAGGATTTGGCCCCGGTCCCGGACCCCGGCAGAATCCAAATGAGAATATTGTTGTTGAACTCCCGCCGGGTAGGCTATACCGTCGTGCCCAGACGGCGGACCCCCCTGAAAGGGGGGTCCCGGCGCGTTCGGGAAGAGGGGCATAGGGATGTGGGGGTCGGGTGCAGGAGGGGGTCCGCCCGGGGACCGGGGGCCGGAAGGTGAATTGAACTTCCGGATCCGGCTGAGTTCCGCTCCCGACGCCGTCCTCATCATCACCCGCACCGGCCGGATCGTCCTCGTCAATTCCGACAATTTCGACCCCGAATCGCTCCGCCGCGCCGCCGCCGAAACCGATACGACGCAAATCCTGCTTCCGGAGTCCTTCCGTTCGCGACCCGCCGTGGACCTGGGTTTTTCGCCGGCCCGGGCCGCCGACCGGCCGGCGGCCGTGCCCACGAACGGGGGCCTCGCGCCGACCGAGGAACCCCCTTTTCCCCTGGGCGACCGGCCGGCGCGCGCGGCGTTCGCCGAATCGACCGAGGAAGCCGTCGTCGGCCTCTCGCCCGAGGGCAAGATCACGTTCTGGAACGCCGGGGCGCAGCGGCTCTACGGCTACCTCGCGGAAGAGGCGATCGGGCGTCCCCTCACCGCCCTCGTCCCGCCGGAGCGGTTCGCCGAGGAGCGGCGGACGCTCGAGCGCGTCCTGAAGGGCGAGCGCGTCCCCGACACCGACACCGAGCGGCGCCGGAAGGACGGAACCATGGTCGAGGTCTCGCGCATGCTCTCGCCGGTGACCGGCCCGGACGGATCGGTCGCGGGGGCCGCGGACATCGCGCGCGACATCTCGGTGCGGCGGAAGGCGGAGAAGGAGCTGATCCGGCAGGTCGCCGATCTCACCCGGTCGAACGCCGACCTCGAGGAATACGCAAAGCGTGTAGCCCACGATCTCCAGGCGCCGTTAAGGATGGTGACGGCCTACACGCGCATGATTTCCAGGAATCCGCAGGAACCCGAGGCGGGAGAGTTGCTCGCGAGCGCCGAAGAGGGCATGCAGCGGATGGAGAAGCTGATCCGGCACCTGCTCGACTACGCGCGGATCGATTCCATCCCCGCGCCGCTCGAATCCGTGGAAATGAAGGCCTGCCTCGAGCACGCCGTCGCCGACCTGCAGCTGGCGCTCCAGGAAAGCGGGTCGAAGGTGACGTACGACACGCTGCCGGCGGTCCAGGGCGACGCGACGCAGCTCACCGAGGTTTTCCAGAACCTGATCGGCAACGCGGTGAAGTACCGCGGCGACTCCCCGCCGAAGATCCACGTCGGGGCGGAGCGCCGCGCGGGAGAATGGCGGTTCTCCGTGCGCGACAACGGCGCCGGGATCCCGGGGGAGCAGCTTCGCCGGCTCTTCCGGCCCCTCGAGCGGATGCCGCGCAACGGGGTGGAGCCGGGCACGGGGCTCGGACTGGCCATCGCGCGGCGGATCGTCGAGCGCCACGGCGGCCGCATCTGGGCGGAATCCGAGGTCGGGCGGGGGTCGACCTTCTTCTTCACGTTGCCGGAGCCGTCCTGAACGGCTGCATGAAAACGGGAACTTGGCCGATGAATGACGGGGTCCGACCGGCGCCGGTTCGCGCCGGCACGAGGTGCGCATGAGCGTCCCGGCCGTCGGGGTCCGTCCCGAGATTCAAACCGTCGGCGTCCTCATCATCGAGGACGATCCGGCGGACGCCGCCGCGGCGGAGAAGATCCTGGCCTCCTGCAAGGAGCGGCCGACGTTCACCCCCGCGCGCGTGACGACGCTCGCCGAGGCGCGCCTCCACCTCGAGCAGGGGCGCACCGACCTCATCCTGCTCGACCTGACCCTGCCGGACGGCTCGGGGGTCGACGCGCTGGAATCGCTCCAGCTTCTCGCGCCGGACGCCCCCATCGTGCTCTTCACGAACCTCGACGACGAGCCCACCGCGAAGAAGGCGCTCCAGAAGGGCGCGCAGGACTACCTGATCAAGTCGCCGGGGGACCGCTCGGCGTTCGTGCGGACGCTCCGGCACGCCCTCGAGCGCCACCGCTACCGCCGGATGCTCGAACACGTGACGGGCGAGCTGCGCGAGGCCAACTCGATGCTCGAACGGCTGGCGCTGCTCGACCCCCTGACGGGGCTGCTCAACCGGCGCGGCCTGCAGCAGGTCCTGTCGCGCGAAGTGCACCAGGTGCGGCGCGACGGCGCGGAGCTGCTCGTGCTCCTCGTCGACATCGACGACTTCAAGCGGATCAACGACGCCCTCGGCTACGCCGTCGGCGACGTCGTCCTGAAGGAGATCGCCCGCAAGCTCCAGGTCTCCCTGCGCGCCACGGACGAGGTGGCGCGCATCGGGGGCGACGAGTTCATGATCCTCTTCCCCCAGACGCGGCGCGCGGAGGGGATGCGGGTGGCCGAGAAAGTCCGGCTGGCGCTCTCGGGCTCGCCCCTGAGCCTGCCCTCCGGCCCGCTGCGCGTGACCGCCAGCCTGGGGCTCCTCGCGGTGTCCAACGCCACGCCCTCCATCGACGAGCTCCTCTCGCAGGCGCACGTCATCCTCACGCGGAGCAAGCGGAGCGGCAAGAACCGGGTGTCGTACGGCTGGAGCGCGACACCCCACGGCGAGGACCGCCATCCCCTGACGACGGTCCTGAACGGGCTGCGCGGCGGCGAGAGCCTGCGCGCGGTCATGCACCCGATCTTCAACCTCGAGGACGAACGCGAGGTGGGCTTCGAGTTCCTGTCGCGCCTCCTGCCGGGGTCCTTCGAGATGCCCGACGATTTCTTCCGGCTCTCGCTCGAGGCGAACATCCTGACGCTCGTGGACCACCGCTGCTTCAAGAACTGCGTCGCCGCCGCGGCGATGCTGCCCGCGGGGATCCGGCGCCACGTCAACCTCTTCCCCTCGACGATCATCGACATCCCGGTCCAGCACCTCGTGGAGTCCCTGCCGCGCAACGGGGCGCGCAAGGACTTCTGCATCGAGATCAGCGAGCAGCAGATCATCGGCGACCCCTCCTACCTCGTCGGCATCGTGGACGCCTTCAAGCGCGAGGGGGTCCTGGTCGCCATCGACGACGTGGGGTACGGCCGGAGCTGCCTGGAAAGCGTCGTGCTCCTCGAGCCCGACCTGGTGAAGATCGACAAGGTCTGCGTGAACGGGATCGGCCGCGACGAGTCGCGGGCGCGCTCGCTCAAGCGCCTGATCAAGGTCGCGAACAGCCTCGGGGCGGAAATCGTCGCCGAGGGGATCGAGTCCAGGGACGACCTTGACGTTCTCCGCGATCTCGGAGTCAAGTCAGGCCAGGGATTCCTGTGGGGCGTTCCCGCCTAGTTCCAAGTTCTAAGTTCTAAGTCAGAACCTCGTTAAAGGAATCTGACTTATGACTTAGAACTTAGAACTGGCCCTTACCGGTGTTTCTCATCCACCTCATCCACGTTGCGCGGCCAATCGTCCTTTAACAAGCGCGACAAGGAACGATCGGCGAACATTCTTCCTTCGGTCTGGCACGTCGCGCAGTAGTTCATCTCATTGTCGGCGTAGACGATCCGCCGGACGGGCGATCCGCAGACCGGACACGGCTTCCGGTACCGCCCGTGCACGGCCATGCCCGGCCGGAAGGCCGTCACGCGCTCCGGAAAACCGGGCTCGGACTGCAGGCGGGCGGACCATTCGCCGAGCACGTCGCGGGCCGCGGTCCAGAGCCGCTCCGATTCCCCGGGCGACAACCCGTCGGTCCGGGCGAACGGGGAGAGCCGGGCGCGGTGCAGGATCTCGTCCGAG
>DASRJF010000175.1:0-4137 GCA_035649615.1 Planctomycetota bacterium
GCCCCGTTCATGAAGTGACTCAGCTCAACTTGTCCGTGCGCAGTCGCGGCGCGTATTCCGCCGACCAATCGCCGGCGCTCGACAGCACCAGGAACAGCTCTCCGTCGGCGGCGTCCTTGGGCACCGGACTCAAGGTGACGGTCGCCGTCTTTTCCGTGTTCTCGCCCACGAATCGCCAGTCGATCCGGACTTCCCCCGGCAGGTCCTGCCGACCGATGAAGTTGAAGGAGTGTCCACCCTTCGAGAGGGCGCGGCATTCGATCGGCTGGGAAAACCCGGTGACCTTGACGAATCCGACCTCGGAAGCGTGATGGTTTTTGAATCCAATCGTGCCGCGATACCCGGGGAGGCGAGACGACCTGAGGGCGAAGAGGATCGCCGCGAGGATCACCGCGAGGACACCCGCGACCACGAAATAGGTCATCCGTTTGTTCCCGGCGTTCCGCCAAGGGCCTTCATCGCCCCGTTGATATACCATGAATTGCCTCTTCCCTGCCGCTCCGCGCTCCACCGGCTCCGGCGCGGGCCGCGCAAGGCGTCTTCAAGGGACACTCGACCCGAATCGCGGCCCGGCCTAACATGAGCCCATGCCAGGGGGGCCGGAACTTGCGGGGGGCGGATTCCAGCCGACGCTCTGGTCGGTCGTGCTCCGGGCGAAGGACCCCGCCGATCCGCACCGCCGGACCGCCATCAACCGGCTCTTCGACATCTACTGGGCGCCCCTCTATGTCTTCCTCCGCCACAAGGGACTTTCCGTGGAGGACGCGCAGGACGCGACGCAGGGTTTCTTCGCTCACTTCCTGGAGCTGGAAGCGATCGCGAACGTCGACCGGAGCCGGGGCCGGTTCCGGAACTATCTCCTGGCGCTCCTCGATCACTACCTCTCGAACGAGCGCCGCAAGGCCCATGCCGAGAAGCGGGGAGGCGGCCGCGTGCCGCGCTCGCTCGACTTCGCGCGCGCCGAGACCGAAGTCCGGATCGACCCCGCCGACCCGCGAAAGCCCGAGGACGCCTTCCGGCGGTCCTGGTCCATGTCGGTGCTCGAGGGCGCGTTCGAGCGGCTTCGCCGGGAGTTCGAGGAGAAGGGGCGGCTCCCGGAGTTCGAAGCCGTGAGGTCGCACCTCCTGGCGGGACAGGAGCGGCCGACGCACAACGCCATCGCCGAGCGCCTGGCCCTTTCGCTCACCGACGTCGCCAATCTCCTGCACCGGTCGCGCAAGCGGCTCCGCGAGCTCATCCGCTCGATCCTGCGGGATTCGCTCGACTCGGACGCGGAGCTCGAGGAGGAGGTCCGGGACTTTTTCGCGTCGTTTGAGTGATTCCGAATTCCGCCTAACTGTAAGGGGTATGGCCACGGACGTCACCTGCCTCCAGTGCGGCAAACCGTACGACGCCAGCGTCGTCGCGAACCGATTCGCCGGCGTCTGCCCGGCGTGCCTGGCGAAATTCGCCGCCGACAACGCGGGGGACGTCGAGCAGAGTCCCGGCATCGCCGATCCGGCGATGAAACCGCCCCTCAACCTCGGCGGCACGTTTCACGGTCTCGAGATCATGGAACTGCTCGGCGCGGGCGGGATGGGCGTGGTCTACAAGGCGCGCCAGCCCGGCCTCGACCGGCACGTCGCCCTCAAAGTCCTGTCGCCGAAGCTGACGAGCGATCCCGAATTCGTCGCGCGTTTCAACCGCGAAGCGAAGGCAATGGCGGCCCTGAATCACCCCGGCATCGTCCAGGTCTTCGACTACGGCCGGGACGGGGACCTTTGCTACCTGGTGATGGAATTCGTGGACGGCCAGTCGCTTCGCGACCTGATGAAGTCAACCCGCCTGCCGCCCGAGGAGGCGCTCAAGGTCGTTCCGAAGATTTGCGAAGCCCTGGAGTACGCCCATTCCAAGGGCGTGATCCATCGGGACATCAAGCCCGAGAACATCCTGGTCGACCGCGACGGCCGCGTGAAGATCGCGGACTTCGGCCTGGCGCGCATCCTCTCGGGCGAAGGAGTCGCGTCGGTCACGGTCAGCCGCGTCGTCATGGGCACGCCCGGCTACATGGCGCCGGAGCAGTACCAGGGCATGAAAGTGGATCACCGCGCGGACATCTATTCGCTCGGCGCGGTCTTCTACGAGATGCTGACGGGGGAAGTCCCCATCGGCCGGTTCGAGGCCCCGTCGAGCCGGGTCCAGGTCGATGTCCGCCTCGACGAGATCGTCCTGAAATCCCTCGCCACGCGTCCCGAACAGCGGTACCAGCGCGCGGTCGATGTCCAGACGGACGTCGAAGCGGTGGCGAAGTCGCCGCCGCCCCTCCTCCCGACTCCGGCCAGGAAGGAGCCTGCCGGGCACCTGTGGATTTTTGTCGCGTTGATTCTCGTCGCGGTGCTGATTCTCTCCGTGACGGTCTTGAGAGGGAAGATCGGGGCTCCCGAGCTGCTCATCCTCTTCGTCGTCGTGGTTTTTCCGGCCGCGGTGATTCACGTGGCGCGGAGGGATTCGCGGAGACTCCCGGGGGACGGGGCGCCGCGTCGGACGTCGCGGCTGGCGCTCAGCGCGCTGCTGACCACGGCCATGTCGTACACCCCGATCTTCATGGCCACCACCGAGAATCCCCCGATTCACGTGGACGCCCAGATTGCCATCCTCTTTTTCCTTCAGTTCGCGGCCATCGCGATGGCGATCGCGGCCCTGTTCTCCATCTCGCGGAGCGGAGACCGCCTGACCGGCCGCCTCTATGCGTACGCCGCGGTGTTCCTGACGTGGCCCCCGGTCGGCCAGGTCGGCGCGCTGATCTTGGCGATCATCTTCCAACGTCGACGGCGCGGGGAATCTCCCGCCGGGGAGGCGGACGAATCGCGGACGTCCAAGCTGGCGATCGCCTCGGCAGTCTTCGGCGTCACGGGAGCTTCGCTGTTCGCGGCGGCCATCCTGGTGCCGTCGGTTCCGTGCCTGTTCCTGGGACTCGTAGTCTGTCTCATCGGACTGGGATTGGCCCTGGGGGCGATGCCGCGCATCCGGTCGTCCCAAGGCCGCCTGCGCGGGTTCGGCCTGGCGACCTCGGCCTCGGCGCTGATCCTCGTAGCTTCGGGGGGCGCCTTCATAGGACTGGTCACCACGACGCGCCAGACCCATGTCGATGCCTGGGATGGCTATTTCGGCCCTTACTGGGACCGCGTGCTCATGGCGCAGCCTCCTTCCGGCTGGTACGACACGGCGACTTCGGAAGGCCCCAACGCCGGGTCGCGGAGCGTCGAGGGAAAACTCGTTCCCAATTTCTCCGGGGAGGTGCGGCAACGGATCCAGATGGCCCGGTTCCTGGAGGCCGCCGCGGGAAGCGTGATCTATGTGTACCTGGTCCGGTTCATGGAACGCGAGACGGGGGCCGGTGTCATGGCCTGGTTCGTCCAACTCGAGGAAGGGCGGAATCCGGACACGGTCCTGGTCATGAGGAAGCCCGTCCCCGGGGAGTCCGTCTTCCGGACCGACCGCTTCATCATGGGCGTCTTTGCCGAAGAGCCGGATCGAGGTTCCGTCCTCGCTGAGCGCCTGGCGGGTTTCTATGGAGGCCGGTTCTCCGAGGTCGAGATGGACCGGTCTTCCGAGGTTCGCTGAAGTTTCCTGAATTGAATCCCGATCCGCCCACCTGTAAGGGGTATGGCCACGGACGTCACGTGCCTCCAGTGCGGAAAGCCGTTCGACACCGGCGTCGTCGCGAACCGGTTTGCGGGGGTCTGCCCCTCCTGTCTCGCGAAGTTCGCCGCCCCCGACGAGACCGACGTCGAGCAGAGCCCCGGCCGGGCGGATCCGACCCTCCAGCCGCCCCTCAAGGTCGGCGGCACTTTTCACGGCCTCGACGTGGTCGAGCTCTTGGGCGCCGGCGGCATGGGCATCGTCTACAAGGCGCGGCAGCCGGGCTTGGACCGATCGGTCGCCCTGAAGGTCCTGTCGCCGAAGCTGACGAGCGATCGCGAATTCGTCGCCCGATTTAATCGGGAAGCGAAGGCCATGGCGGCCCTCAATCACCCCGGCATCGTCCAGGTCTTCGACTACGGCCAGGAGTCGGACCTGTGCTTCCTCGTGATGGAATTCGTCGACGGCGTTTCGCTCCGCGACCTGATGAAGGACCGCTCCCTGGCGCCCGAGAAG
>DASRJF010000176.1:0-7552 GCA_035649615.1 Planctomycetota bacterium
GGACGGCGACGAGATCTGGATCGAGCCGTGGCGCGCGAAGGCGTTCCCCGTCGTGAAGGACCTCGTCGTCGACCGCGGTTCGTTCGACCGGATCATCGCGGCGGGCGGGTTCATCTCGGCGCCGACGGGAACGGCCGTCGACGGCAACGCGGTTCCCATCCCGAAGCCGATGTCGGACCGCGCGATGGACGCCGCCGCGTGCATCGGGTGCGGCGCGTGCGTCGCGAGCTGCCCCAACGGCTCGGCGATGCTCTTCGTCGCCGCCAAGGTCGCGCACCTGGGCCTGCTCCCCCAGGGTCAGCCCGAGCGCATGGAGCGGGTGCGCCGCATGGTGGAGGCGATGGACGCCGAGGGATTCGGCGCCTGCACGAACGCGGGCGAGTGCGAGGCGGTCTGCCCGAAGGAGATCACGCTCGAGAACATCGCGCGGATGAACCGCGACTTCATGAAGGCGATCGTGTCGGAGCGCCCGTCGACGGGCGGGGGCGGGGGGCCTTAACCAGCTTCAAGCTCCAAGCTTCAAGCTTCAAGCCATCAGCCGGATCCCACGGGGCGGGAAAACCAGCGCTCGAAAGTCTGCAACGTCCGTTCTTGGGCGTCATCCAACTCGCGGAACGACAGGCCCGCGCGCCACGAGGTGCCTCCGGGTGAAGCCGGCGGCCGGATCCACACCGTTTCCGCCGCCGCCGTGAAGACATCCCCGAAACTCCGCAGGCGGACGGTGAGGCGCACGCGATCGCCGGGCTTCAGCGATTCCCGGCAGGCGACCTGGGCGCCGCGGCGGCTGAGATCGACCAGTCCGAGCGCGAGATTACCCGGCCGGGGAGTCGACCGGAACCGGTCGTCGTATTCGAGGACCACGTCGCCATCGCCGATCCCGAACCGGTTCATGCGGCGCCTCCGGACGGTGGAGTTGGCGGCCGCCGGATCGTTCGACTCGACGTCGAAAAACCGGGAACACGTCTCCGCCGGCGCCAGGACCTCCTGGAACCGGATGCCGACGTCATGAACATCGCGGCCATCCTCGTTCCGGGTCTTCACCCAGGCGATGACGCCCCGCGCGTGAAGCATGGTGCCCGAGTCTTCCTCCCGGATCCGGATCTCCAGGGGACCCGCCACCACGGGGAGCTCGGCGGCGGTGAAACGGAGCCCGCCCCAGCCCACGTCTTTCAGGGCGACGGCGAGATTCCGCGCGGCCCCGGCCGCGACCCGCGTGGTCTGCGCGCGGGTGCAGGTGAGCGACAGCCCGTGGGCGGCGCGGCGGGGGTTCTGTCGGGAATCCTTCGGGCGGTGTGGCGGAAGCGAAGGATGAATCGGTGTCATGGCTGGAATTGTACGGAAATGATTCGGGATTCCCACCAACTTCGCATGACCGTTCCGGCCCTTTCCAAAGCCTTCACTTCACCGGCTTCAGGGCTTCAACCTGCTTCATGAGCAGTTTCCAAGACTCGTCCTTCAAGTCGAACTTCTTGTTCACGAAGACGATCTTGCCTTCCTTGTCGACCAGGATCAGCGCGCGGACCATGGCCTTGAAGCCGTAGGCCTCGTGCACCTTCTTGTCCGGGTCCGCGACCAGGTCGAAAGGGAGCTCGAGCTCGTCGCAGAACTTCTGGTGGGACCCCACGCCGTCATACGAGATTCCCAAGATCGTCGTCTCCGCCTCCTCGAACACCTTGAAGCTCTCCCTGAGCTTCTTCATTTCGGCCGTTCAGCCGCCCGTGAAGTCCTTCGGATAAAACGCGAGCAGGACGTTCCGTTTCCCCTTGAGGATCTCCGAGAGCTTCACGTCCGCGTCCTTCTGGTTCTTGGCCGTGAAGTCGGGCGCCTTTTCGCCCTTCTCGATCTTGGGCGGGTCCTGGACCAGGAGCGCCAGCGCCGCCGCCGCGAGCCATCGGGTCATCGTCACTCCTTTTTCAGAAGCTGGACTTCGTCGAACCACACCCGGCCGGTGGTGACATGCAATCCAAACTCGGTGAGCCGCGTATCGTCCGCCTTCATGCGGTGCGCTTCGACGCCGTTGTAATGAACGACGTACTGGCCGTTGCGGATACGGACCGCGATCGTGTGCTTTCCTTCGATCTGGACGTCTTTGTCGACTTCGGAATAGATCGACTCCTTCGGTTTGCCCTGTCCCACGCCCAGGAACTTCTGGTCGGCGTTGATCCAGGCGACCCGGGACCCGTTCTTCCACGCCACGCCTCCATGGGCCTTGGATCCCTTGTCGAACCGGATCGTGATCGAGATGCCCGAGTAGTCATGTGCGTCTTCCACGAAGTGCTTCCCCACGCCCGGCTTGTCCCCGGGATCGATCAGCCAGGGAGCGCCGGCCTTCGCCCCTTCCAGCCCGAACCTCTTGGGGTCGGTGATCTTGATCCAGCGATTCGCCTCGCGGATGTCCTCGATGCGGTCGGTGCCCTCGGGGAACTGCTTCGCGATCAGGTCGATGAGTTCCTGCATCGGCCCCTTCGATTTCTTCCGGCAGAGGTCCTTGCCGTGCTCCACCATCGCGTCCAGGAGCTTCGCCCGCATCGACACGAGGCGGGCGTCGCCGGGTGCGAGCTTCTCGATCGCCTCGAGTCGCGCCAGGGACTCGGTCCACCTTTTCCCCTTGATCAGCGCGTCGAAGCTGGCCGCGGCGGCCTCGACGCCGCGCTTCCGCGACTCCACGGCGAGGGGATGGTCGGTGGCCAGGTCCCCGAACGCGAGAAACGCGGCCTCCCAGCGCGCGGCCTTCGCGAGCCAGAGCCCGCCCAGGAACGCGAGATCCGCTTCAGGCAATCCGGCGCGCGCCACGGACAGCATCCATTCCGGATCGAGATCCGCGAACGCGAGCTCCTGGATCCCCTCGGCGCGGGAGATCTTCACGCCGCGCTTGAGCACCTCGACGATCTTGACGGTGACGGGCTTTCCGGTGGGGAGAGGCACGTCGAAGAGGCCGTCCTTGTACTTGAGGAGCACCGCGTGGATCAACTTGAGGACGGACGCCTGGGCCCGGACGATCTCGTACCGGTCCAGGAGCTCCTTCGGGAGCTTGGCCGAGGCCTTGAGCTTCTCGAGTTCCGCCGCGCCGTCGGGAAGTTCCGGAACCGCCAGCCCGGCCTTCTCCACCCGCGCGAGGAGCTCCCGGAATTTGACCTCGACCGCGATCGGATCCGGCGACTGGAGCGCGAACGCCAGGAGGAGTGCAATCATCCGGCCCGACCTCAGCGAATCAGTTGGGCGACCGCGGCGCGCCCCTTCGGGTCCTTGACCGTCTTCAGGAGCGCTTCCTTCAGCTCGGCGAACCCATAGTATCTCACCTTGTTGATGCGCTTCCGCCGATCTTCGCGATCGAGCAGGTTGATCGCGGCCCCGATCGCCTTCGGACCGACCCGGTCGTGGAGGGCGATGAAGAGGGACATCACGCCATCGCGGTCGGCCACGGACGGGGCCTTGTCCTTGAGCGCCTGCCGCTCCTTCTCGAGCGACTTCCACTTGATGTCCGCCAGGCCGTCGAGCTTCCGCGCCCCCTTCGACGCGTGCTCGACGATCGCCACTCCCGTGTAATGGGCCCACGCGTGGTGGTCCTCTTCGCGCCCGCGGTCGCCCCACATGGCGATCACGTGGCCCAGCTCGTGGCAGAGGCCGTAGAAGAGGAAGTGACCCTTCGACGTGGGCGATTTCAATTCCTTCGGATCGATCACCGGGAAGTCGATCTCGGAGTGGAAGGGGAACTGGGGCGCGAAGTGGGGCGGACGCGTGATCTCCTCTTCGAGATGGATGCGGACCCTCAGCTTCTTGCCGGGGACCTTGCTCCACTCCTCGAAGGCGAAGAGCTCGTCATAGGCCGCGAGGACCGCGTCCAACACCTCGGCGAAGCGATCCAGGTAGGCACGGTCGAGACCGATCCCGCGAAGGATGTAGCGGTCGCGCGACAGGGCGGTTCCAAGCCTGGACGCTTGCTCGCCGGATAGCTTCTCGAGGCGGGCGCGGACCTTTTCGAACTCCCGCACCAGGTCGAGGTCGAGGCAGGCCTCGCCCGCCTCGACGAGCGACGCGGCCGTGGCGTCGGGAAGGGCGATGAGCTTGTCCAGCGTCGCCACGGCGCTCTTCGGCAGCCGCCTGGCGAGCTCGGGCTCCCTGGTTTTCCCCGGCTTCCCGGCGTGCTCCTCGTTCACGCGCCGGACGGCCTCGGTCCATTGGCTCGCCAGGGCCTCGGCCGCGTCCTGCGGGGCCGGGAGGAGGACCGCGAGGGCGAGCCATCTCATGGGATTCCCTCCTGCATGAGCGCGGACGCCTATTTCTTCGCCGAAGTCATTTCGAAGTCGATCGTGCAGTCCATGTCTACGTGGCCATCGGCGGCGGCGTCCTTCGACGTGATCGTTCCCGACACCCGGCAGGTGGACTTGACGCAGAATCCCTCGGCCACGTTGAATTCGGTGTCTGAAATGAGGTTGGCCAGGATGTTGAACTCGGGGACCTCGAGTTTCTTCGATTCCTTCATCGTGATCCGGGCCCGGCCGCCGTCCACGCCGGCGAGCTTGTATTTCACTTTCACCACCGGGCTCGCCGTTCCCGCCTGGTCCGGCGCCTTGACGGTCCCTTCCCATTCCGACCCGACCGCCACCGCCTTGCCCGGGAGTTGGGCCCCCAGCAAGTCGGACTGGCCTTGGAACATGGCCTTGACGAGCTTGCCGCCGTCGCACGTGTAGCGTCCCGTGGACGTCAGCTGGACGGTCCCGGGCGTCTCGCACTCGCGCTTCAAGTTCCGGCCCGCTTCGGTGGTTCCGGCCGGCTTCTTCGACTCGCCGTTCTCGTAGAGAAAGTCGACGGGCTGACCGCCGATCGTGCCGGTCATGGCCATTCTCGTGAACTGCAGCCGCAGGTCGCTGCGCTCCTTTCCCGCCTTCACGACATTCAGGGTGGCCGCGTACTCCTGGGTCATGTCGGTGTCCGTCGCCGGACTCGCCGGATCCTTGAGCTTCAGCACCAGCTTCCACGTGCAGGCGAAGGCGCGACCCTCTTCGACTTTCCAGCGCACGTCGTGGGTGTCCTGCGGAAGCGCCGCCAGGAGAAACAGGAGAGCGGTCACGGGGGTCCTCACTTTCGGGCGGGACGGCGGGTGTTGGATCGCAGCTCGGAATCGACCTCCTCGAGGTCGTCGTCGAGCTCCGGTTTCAACCCCAAGGGTCTCACGGAGACGAGCGAGACGATCCCGAGGCCGGGGACCATCACCTTCCGGGGGGTGTTGGCCATGATGTCGTGGTATCCGGAGAGCGGCGTCTTCAGGATCGAGGATTCGAAGACGGCCGAGTAGGGTCCCGCGTAGGCGACGATCCGCGTGGCGCGGTCGTAGGCGGGGCCCGCGACGCCGGAGTTCTCGGCGAACGCGACGGTGCCGTGCGCGAGGGCGACGCGCGACACCGCGAGCGAGAGCATCTCGCGCGCGAGATCCGACGCGTGGTTGGCGTGCAGGGCGGCCCTCAGCGCCTCGATCGGCCTCTCGAAGATTCCGGCGAGTCCGTCCGGCCGGTCGCGCACGACCCGGCCCCCGAACGTCGCGATCGCCGTCTCGTGGATCGCCTTGAGCGCCACGACGGAGGGGTAGCCGGCCCGCTTCGCGCCGCGCGCCGCGGGCGTCCGCATCAGGTAGACGACCGCCTTCTGCGGGCTGAACTCTCCGTTGCCCTGGCGCCGGATCGAGTTGGCCGCGTCGAACAGGCGCTTGAGGGCCTTCCGATCAAGAAAATCAGCCATGGGGTCCTACGTGACGGCGTATTTCTTCCGCCCCTCCTCGTAGAAGTCGGCTCCGTGCGCGTCGTTGATCACGACGACGGGGAAGTCCTCGACCGTGAGACGCCGGATCGCCTCGGTCCCCAGCTCGGGATACGCGATGATTTCCTGCGCGGTGATCCGCTTCGCGAGGTACGCGCCCGACCCGCCGATGGCGCCGAAGTAGACCGCGCGGTGCTTCTGGAACGCCTCGCGCGTCGCGGCGCCGCGCTCGCCCTTGCCGATGGCGCCCTTCAAGCCCGCGCGGAGGAGGAGCTCGGTCGTCGAATCCATCCGGCCGCCCGTCGTGGGCCCCGCGGAGCCGATCACCTGGCCGGGCTTCGGCGGCGTCGGACCCACGTAGTAGATGATCTGGCCCTTGAGGTCGACCGGCAGGGGCTGGTTCGCCTTGATGAGGTCGTTGAGTTTCCGGTGCGCGGCGTCGCGGCCCGTGAGGAGCGTGCCCGTGATGCGCACCGGATCGCCCGCGCGCAGCTCCAGCACTTCCTCGTCGGTGAGGGGAGGCGTGACGCGGACGAAATCCCCCTCGCGGCGGATCACAGGTCGATCCCCCGATGGCGGTTCGCGTTGCACTGGATGTTCACCGCGACGGGGAAGCTCGCGATGTGCACCGGGTGCGTCTCGATGAAGACCGCGACGGCCGTCGTCGAGCCGCCCATCCCCTGCGGGCCGACGCCCAGCTTGTTGAGCTCCCCCTCGAGTTCCTTCTCGAGCTTGTCGGCCGCGGGGTCGGCATTCGAGGACCCGATGATGCGCATGAGCGCCTTCTTCGCGAGCTCCGCGCACTTGTCGAACGTCCCGCCGACGCCGACGCCCACGACGAAGGGCGGGCACGCGTCGGGGCCCGCGAGGCTCACCGTCTCGCGCACGGCATTCCGGATCCCGTCGATCCCGTCGTTCGGCTTGAGCATGTAGAGGCGCGACTTGTTCTCGCTCCCGCCGCCCTTGGCGAGGACGTCGAGGCGCAGCTTGTCGCCGGGGACGATGTCGAAGTGGACGATCCCCGGCGTGTTGTCGCCGGTGTTCGGCGAGCGCGTGAGGGGGTCGCGCACGAGCGACCCGCGCAGGAAGCCCTGCTTCGTCCCCTGGCGCAGGCCCTCCTGGATCGCGTCCTTCAGGTCGCCGTCGACGCGGACGTCCTGCCCGATCTCGACGAAGACGACGGGAAACCCGGTGTCCTGGCACATCGGAGAGCGCTCCGTCTCGGCGATCTTGTAGTTCTCGAGCATCGTGCCGAGGATTTGCCGACCGAGGGGGGAGACTTCCGTCGTGCGCGCCTTCTCGAGGGCCGCCTTGTAGTCCGGACGAACCTCGACGCAGCAGGTCGAGTAGAGATCGCGGACCGCCTTCGTGATTTCAGACGCGGCGATGGTTCGCATCGAACCCATTCTAATTCCCGGCGGAAGATCGTGCCATGACCGGATGACGGATGACCGATGACAGATGACAGTGTGCTACTCGCGAAGAGTGCACATGAATGCACCGAGCCTTGTTCGCAGATTGCATACTGTCATCCGTCATCCGTCATCTGTCATCTTTTTGGAAAATCCAGTAAGGTGTGAATCGTCTCACTATTCTGGTACCCAATATGCCGGTTATAGAAACTTCACGGCTCGTCAAGCACTACAAAGGCGTCCAAGCGCTCAAGGGCGTCAGCCTCTCCGTCGAGAAGGGCGAGATCTACGGACTCCTCGGACGGAACGGCGCCGGGAAGACGACCTTGGTCAAGATTCTCCTCGGCTTGGTCCACCCGACGGACGGCGAGGCGAAGCTTCTCGGG
>DASRJF010000177.1:0-5912 GCA_035649615.1 Planctomycetota bacterium
GCCTTCGAGGCGGCGATCCGGACCGGCGACGAGAAGGCGCTGGAGGGGGCGGCGAAGACGAGCGAGCGGGCGAAGGAAGCGCTCGCGGAGGTGAGGGCGCACCTCAAATTCGGAGACGCCTATCCACCGGTCCGGACCTTCACGATCTCCCTCAAGGACCGGCCGTTCGAGGAGGCGCTCAAGGATCTCGGCGCCGCCCTGGGCGTCCCCATCGAGCCGCCGCCGAAGCCGGCCCCCGGGATGCCGGACACGCGTCCGGAGAGAATCTCGCTGGAGTTGCGGGACGCCTACTTCCTGGAGGCGATGGATCGATTCAGCGTCGCGTCCGGATGCAGCCTGTGGCTCCAGGAGGGTGTCATCAAGTGCTCTCCGAGGGCGCTCGGACCGGCCCTGCGCCACTACTGGCGCGGATGCGTCCTGTGGCCGGACAGCCTAAACGAAGAGCGCGTCGTAACCGCGCAGGGCACGAAGAAGACTACTCACCTCGAGATTCGGCTCGCCGTCGATGGCGCGGCCCGGTGGGCGGGCATCAAGGGCGTGCGCGTCTTCGAAGCGCGCGACGACACCGGCCGGGACCTGGCCTTGGAGAAGCAGGACAACTGGTGGGGATTCCGGGACTTCATACCCGGGAGCGCCTACCCGTTCCCGGTCGCGCTCAAGGAACCGGCCTCCGGCGCGACGTCCTTGGTCCGGGTTCGCGGCGCGATCGATCTTCAACTTCCCCAGGAGCCGTACTTCGTGGAGTTGGACCTCGCACCTGGAGTCCGAGAAGCGAAGGCCGAGGGAATCTCGGTCAGGGCCGAAGTGAAGCCCGCCGGAGACGTGCACCTCACATGCACCATCCTCCAGCTCGACAAGCCGCACCTGCGGCCGAGCCCGTCCGATTTCCATCTGAAGTCGGCCGACGGAAAATTGGAGGAAGGCATCAAGACGGCGACGGGGCCGCCGAACGCGCCCGTCATCCAGTGGAGTATCGCCGGGCCGGCGGGATTCAAGCCAGCCAAGCTGAGGATCCGGTTCTTCAAATCGTTCGGCGAACACTCCGTCCCTTTCGATCTCGAGAGAGTTCCGATTCGATGACCGTCATCGCGCTCTTGCTGGTTCTCGTGGCGCCCCAGGAGGGCGTGGACGAACTCATCCGGCAGCTGACGAACGAGCTGGTCGAAGTCCGGATGATGGCCGAGCAGAAGCTCGTCAAGATCGGCGAGCCGGCCCGCGCGGCCCTCGCGAAGGCGGCGACCTCCGGCGACCCTGCCCTCATGGTCCGCGCGACGGTGATCCTCAAGGTCTTGGACTTGCAGAAGGATCTGCGCGCGTGGCGGGCTCCGTCGGCGCGCATCACCCTGTCGGGCGAGATGACGCTGGAAGCGGCGGTGCGCGAGATCGAGCGCCAATCGTCCCAGAAGGTCCAGTGTCATTCCTGGCCGGAGGGGAAGTTCCGCATCGATCTCAAGGACGTTCCGTACTGGGAGGCGCTGGAGTCGGTGTGCGCGGCCTCCGGGACGCGCACGCTTCACGCGACGGAGGCGGGCCCGGTCCTGGGGGGCACGACGTATGTGAAAGTGCCCGCCGCTTTTTCGGGATCGTTTTGTCTCAGGTTCGACTCTTTGCGGGAGAGCCGCCGGTTCGGAATCGTCCACGGACGCGAATCCCGGATGCTGGCCCTGCTCCTCCACCTCGGATGGGAGCGGCCCGTGGCCCCGGCCAAGACATACCTGGCGCTCGAGGAGGTCAAAGACGACCTCGGGACCGACTACCTCGGGGCGTTCCGCGAGTACGAGTCCCGATCGTCCTCGGGCGGAGCCATCTTCGTGAACGAACCTCCGCCGACGTACATGAAGGCCCTTCACAAGGGATCGTTCGCGGTCCTTGCCGAAAAGGCGTCCACGATGTCCATCAAGGGAAGCGCCCTCATCTGGTTCCGCGCCTCGCCCGACGACCTGGAGATTCCGATCCCCGCCCCGGGGGAGGTCATCGAAGAGCGGATCAATATTTGCGACACGAAGCTGGACGAGGTGGGCTCGCCCCGCCTGACGCTCTCGGAGGCTTCGAGGAAGGGCACGACGGTGGGATTCGACCTGTCCATCAGCGGCATGGACCTGCGGATGATGCACGACACGTGGCAGCTATGGCATCTGAAGGATCGGGCGGGCCAGAAGTACGTCGGGGGACCTCGGCGGATATCGCGTCAGAACCCGGGTCATCCGAGCCAGACGGTGACCTACTCGTTCGAGTTCAGCTCGATCCCGGCCTCGGCGGAGCTTTCCGGATTCGTCATCCGGATCCCGAAGCGCGTGGTCGCGCTCGAAATCCCGTTCGCGCTCAAGGACATTCCCCTGAAGTGATCAGGGGATGGAGAACCTCCCCTTCAGCGCGACCGAGCCCGCGATCATCATGATGATGAGCATGCCGACGACCTCGACAACCTGCTTCCAGTCGCCGTGGAAGGCGTAGCGAAAGCCGTCGTTCCACACCCTCGACACCATGTCTATGACGGGGAAGGCGGCGAAGACCGCGACGACGAGCGAGATGAAGCGCACGAGCCCGCGCCCCTCGACCAGGAAATATGGCTTGTGTTCATCGCCCATTATCAATGTCCCCTTTAGCTTCCGGTCATTATATCCCGAGGCCCTAGGGGATTGTCGGCGCTTCAGCCGTGGGCCTTGAGCCGCCGCTCGAGGCGCGCCCACTGGTCGGGCGGCGTCAGGAACTCCCCCATCCCGGCATTGTGCGGATGGTCGTCCCCGTGGTAGTCGCTCCCGCCCGTCACGAGGAGGTTGCGCTCGCGGGCGAGGGCGAGGTACGCCAGGTACTTGCGCGGCCGCTCGAACCGATGGTGCGCCTCGATCCCCGCGAAGAGCGTGGAGTCGAGGATGCGCCGCACGAGCGCGTCGTCGCCGAAGAAATGCGGGTGCGCGAGGACCGGCAGGCCGCCCGCCTTGCGGATGAAGGACGCCGCCTGCGCCGGCGAGATCTCCGTCGACCGCACGTGCGCCGGCCCGCCCTCGCCCAGGTACTTCTCGAACGCGACTCCCTCGCTGGGGACGAGGCCGCGCTTCACCATCGCGCGCGCCACGTGCTTCCGCCCCACCGACTTCCCCCCCGCCTCCGCGAGGACGTCCGCGGGAGCGAGATCCAGGCCGGCCTTCGCGAGCGCCGCGCAGATCTTGCGGACGCGAACCCGGCGGGCGCGCCGCATCGACGACAGCTGGGCGCGGAGCGGGCGGTTCGAAGGGTCCACGCCGATGCCGAGCACGTGGACGTCGCGCCCCTCGAACTGCGACGACATCTCGAGCCCCGGCACGACGCGCAGGCCGATCTTCCTCCCCTCGCGCGCGGCGGGCGCGATGCCGTCGAGCGTGTCGTGATCCGTGACCGCGAGCACGTCGATCCCCGCCCTCTTCGCGAGACGCGCCAGCTCGGCCGGCGCGTCGCGCCCGTCGGAGCAGGTCGTGTGAGAGTGCAAGTCGACCTTCATGGATCCCACATGTTAGAGGAACCCCTGATGCTTGATGCCTGATGCCTGCTGCCGGATGCTTCTCTTTAAAGCGAAACAAGCCCCGGTCTTCCCGGGGCTTGTTCGAGTTCGGTTCTTATTTCGCGTTCTTCGAGAACCAGGTCTTCGCTTCCTTCGGGTTGATCGCCTCCTTGCCCTTCTGGAAGTTCATCGGGCAGACGACGCCCTTCTTCGACTCCTGCGCGGCGTCGACCAGCCTCAGGATTTCGTCGGACGACCGGCCGATCGGGAAGTTGTTGATCATCTCGACTTCCACGACCCCCTCCGGATTGATGATGAAGAGGCCGCGCAGGGAGATCCCCTTTTCTTCGAAGAGCACGCCGTAATCCCGCGACGCCTGCTTCTTCATGTCGGACAGGAGCGGATATTCCGTGCCCTGGATCCCGCCCTGGTTGCGGGGCTGCTTGAGCCACTGGGCGTGCGAGTGCTCGCTGTCCACGGAGACGCCGACGATCTCGCACCCGCGCTGCTTGAACTCCGACAGCCTGTCGGAGAGTCCGGTGATTTCCGTGGGTCAGACGAACGTGAAATCGAGGGGGTAGAAGAAGAAGACGAGCCACTTGCCCTTGTAGTCGTTCAGCGAAACGGTCTTGAACTCGCCGTTCACGACTCCCGTCAAGGCGAAGTCCGGGGCCTTCTGTCGAACGAGGGTCATGTCTTGTTCTCCCTTTGTGTTTGCCTAGTTTTCAGACTTCGGACTTCGGACTTCAGTATCCGTCATCCGTCATCGGTCATCCGTCATCGGTTCCTTCGGATCAGCGTCAGGAATTCCTCGCGCGACCTCGCGTCGCTGCGGAACCGGCCGCGCATCGAGCTCGTCACCATCTGCGCGTTCTGCTTCTCGACGCCGCGCATCATGACGCACAGGTGCGCCGCCTCCATCACGACCCCCACGCCCTTCGGCTTTAGCTTCTCCTCGATCGCGCGCGCGATCTCGGTCGTCAACTTCTCCTGCACCTGGAGCCGCCGGCTGAAGACGTCCACGAGGCGCGGCAGCTTCGACAGCCCCACGATGCGCTTGTCCGGCAGGTAGGCGATGTGGCACTTGCCGTAGAACGGCAGGAGGTGGTGCTCGCAGAGGGAGAAGAAGTCGATCTCCTTCACGATCACCATCTCGTCGTAGTCGCTCGTGAAGACCGCGCCGTTCAGGACCGACTCCGCGTCCTGCTGGTAGCCGCGCGTGAGGTACGTGAGCGCCTTCTCGACCCGCGACGGGGTCTTCCGGAGCCCCTCCCGCCCCGGATCCTCCCCGAGGCGCACGAGGATCTCCCGCACCAGTTCTTGGAGCTCGGGCTTCGCGAGGGTTGTGTCGACCACGGGGATGACAAGATTGCAGGCTTGATTCATGAAGTCAAGGGAGGATCCCGCTACTCGGGATCCGGCGCGCCGGATTCGACCCACTCGCGGAACGACTTGGCGAAGTCCGCGTGGGAGATCGGCGGCTTGAAGCGGCCGTCGCCGGGCGTCCAGCAGCCCTTGACGAGCCCGTCCTCCTCGACGTGGCGCAGGATCTCCGCGAGCGTCTTGCCCCCGTTCCGCTTCGGATCCTTGAGCTGCAGGGCCAGCTCGCGCGCGGACTTCCCCTCGAAGACCATCGGCATGTCGGCCGGGGGCAGATGCCAGTTCGGATTCCCCGGCGGCATGTACAGTCCCGCCACGTTCTCCGACTGGTGGCAGGCCGCGCATTTCATCGCGAACAGCCCCTTGCCGTCGGGACCGCGCTGGACATTCTGCGCGTGGACGAGGCTCCGCTCTCCCTGCAGGGGAGCGTCCCCCGCGGGATGGCAGTTCATGCACCGCGGGTGCATGAAAACCGGGTAGGCGCGCGCGAACGCCGAGTCGGCCCGCGGCCGGCCGGTCGATTCGTTCGAGCCGCATCCGGCGGCGGCCGCCAGGAGAACAAGGGCTGTGCCAAGACCAGGGTAGTTCGTGACGCAGGACTTCGGACGTTGGACGACCTTGGACACTGAACCAAGGACACTCACTTGAAATCCTCCGGCCGGATCGGGAGCCGCCGGATCCTCTTCTTTGTCGCCGCGAAGATCGCGTTCGCCAGCGCGGGGGCGACCGGCGGCACGCCGGGCTCGCCGACGCCGCCCATCTTCCCGGTGCTGGGAAGGATGTGCACCTCGACCTCGGGCATCTCGTGCATCCGCAGCATCGGGTAGTCGTTGAAGTTTCCCTGCTGGACGCGCCCCTGCTGGAACGTGATCTCTCCGAAGAGCGCGGCGCTGAGACCGAAGACGATCCCTCCCTCCATCTGCGCCTTCACGCTGTCGGGGTTCACGACGGGGCCGCAGTCGACGGCGCACGTGACCTTGTGGACGCGCACGCGGCCCTTGTCCGACACCGAGACTTCCGCGACGTGCGCGATGATGCTGCCGAACGATTCGTG